>JBGQJH010000001.1:0-27451 GCA_041498935.1 Pyrinomonadaceae bacterium
CATCGCGCCGCTGAAAACGACATTACAGTGGAAACGTGGAAGACGACGAGGTTTCGGCCGTCCTATCCGGGATTTGAAGTTGACGTCGTGGACGCGCGCGGAAGATCGGTTCAGGGAAACACGAAGCTCGGCACGGTAAGGGGCAGCTACAAAAAGAAGTGAATCGTAAATCGTAAATGGTGAATAGAAAAAGCAATCGTGAGAGATTCGCGTGCTGCGCGCACCCTTTACGATTTACTATTTACGATACGCTGTTTGCTGTCTACTGTTTGCTGCTTACTGCTTTTATTGCACTACAGTAAATTTCGCCGAAGGCGCGAGCGCCTGGCCCGAGACGCGATCGCGAATGCGAATCGACAACTCATACTCACCGGGCGCCAACTGTCGCGTGTCGATCAGCCGGGCCAGCGTCAGGCGTTGGCCTGAATCGCTCAGGCCGCGCCAATCTTCCGCTTGCTTGCCAAGCTCCTTGCCGTCTTTCAGTAATGCATATTCGACATCGACCGAAGGCCGCAGCGTCGTTTGATCAATCCCGGCGTTGTAAACTTGCAGGTAAACTCCGACCGGTTGCCCCTTCTGATAGACTCCCGAAACGTTCGGAATCACTTTTGTCTGCCCGATGACGAATTGTCCTACGGCCGGTTGATCGATCAGACTTTCCAACTTAGCGGCCAGCACCAGGGTGGAGGTGGAAAGCTTCTGGGCATCGTATCTGGGAACCGTAAAACCGACGTGTCGCACGCCAGTGGCACCGGAGGCGACATCGCGGACGATAACATCAACCTTGTAAGTTCCCGGCGCGAGCGCCACAGCTTTCTGGTAAGCAGACTTGCGGTCTTTAGCATCGTTGAGTTCTTCAGTAGTTGCCGTCGTGATCACTGGGTCTTCAAACACACCGGCACGACGACCGGCCACTGATGTGATTCTTCCAAAGATGTTAATTCGGGCCTGCAATAGTCCACCGCTGTCCTGGAACACCAGATCCTTGTTCGAAGTTTGAATAGTCAGCGCGGTGATGACCCGCTCGTCTGACTGGCGGAAGAAGTCGACGCGAACGTCGAAGTTGAGCGGATTGTCTTCGATGGTCGGGGTATTGACGTTCGATGCGAGGTCGTTAAATTTTACCTGCGGCGCCCGGCTGAGATCGGCCAGCAACTGCAAGCGCGAGAAGGGACTGTCTTGTTCGCGCTGATAATTTGCCGTCCCGACACCCCCGAGCCCGCTGATGCGATCGCCTTTATTAGACAGACCCAGTTGTTCTGAGAGCGTTAAGCCCGCTCCCGGAATATTTAGGAGCGCGTCTTTTTCATTCGGATTGCGCGCGATGCGATACTCGCCGCTGCCTGTCGGATCGACAAACTCGATCTCCACGCCGGAACCTACACCCGCAAGATAACGATAGAACCAGGTTTCAAAAGGATAGGTTGAGGTGGAGCCGCCACCTTCGTAGGAGGGGCGATCGTATTGTCCGCCCATCGGGTGAGTTTCGCGTTCGTCAGGCTTGCCATACATGATCCAAATGCGTCCGCGATCGGATTTCCAACCCGGCAGCCCGGAAGCAAAGTGCTCATTGGCGTAGGCGATGCGCTCGTAGTATTCCTCTTTGAACTCATTTTCATCAGTGTCGGGGTCAGGATCGCGCCGGCGCCAGAATTCTTCAATAAACCTTTCCCGTTCGTCGTCGGTGGCGAGTTTCTTAAAAGCCTTTCGCTCTTCGTCAGTAATGATGTAAGTGACGTCCTTCTCCAGCCAGTCCTTGTAAGCCTTCTTAAGTTCCGGCTTCACATTGCGGGGTTTGTCCATAGGATCCTGGCTTTGCCGAGGGTCCTGCGCCACCCCAGGCAAGCTGGCGCCGACGAGAACGAAGGGGAAAATGGCCAAGCGAAGAGCGGCTTTGTAAGACATAACTAAACTCCTAATAACGCTAATGCGAACGTTTGCTGGAACTGAAACGAGACACGACCATGAATCTGGCTCGATGCGGAAACTAAAGGATTCTAGGGTTCCCAGGGGACACAGTCAAGATGCCGCAAATGCGGCCTCAAGTTGCCTTTTTTGAGATCTCAGATTTGGGATCTGAGATCTGAATCAAACTGCCGTTCTGGGGCGGCTAAATATCCAGGCTACAAATATGGACACAATGTAGAGAACAATCATCGGCGCAGCGAACAAGAGCATGTTGGGAATATCGTTAGTGGGCGAAAGAACGGCCGCGGCGATCAGAATTACGATGAGCGCCGTCTTCCAAATCTTTATCAGAAACTTCGCGGTCACCAGGCCGATCCGTGCCAGCACATAAGTAATTGCCGGCATTTGAAAAACCACCCCCATGCCTAACATCACAATGATGATGAAATCGAAGTAGTCGTCTGCCTTTAACAAGAGCCGGAAATCCTGACCCAACCCGAGCAGATATTTCGCCGCCGGCGGAAAGATTATTTTGTAGGCGAACCAGGCGCCAACCACGAACGAGATCGAGGACAGAACTATGAAAGGGGTGACGTAAGCGCGCTCGTGCGGATAGAGGCCAGGCGAAACAAACGCCCAGATTTGCCACAGCAGGAATGGTATCGACAAACAGACTGCCGCATATAGCGAAACCTTAACGTAGAGAGAAAACGGCTCAATCGCGCTCGTGACGATTAGCTTGTCGTTAACACCGGTAATTGCCGCCGGCAACGCCGTGAAGTCGACCGGAAGTCGCACGCCTTTAGGAATGATAGTAGCGCCGGCATATAGCGGTTCGTCAGTAAAAAGTCCCAACACTCCCTGGGAATCTTTTGCGACTCGCGCCGCAACCGAAACGCCGGCAGGAATCACACTGGTTCCGAACTTTGTTTCCTCCGGAAAGATGTAGCGGCCGACGTCGTTCTCCTTAACGGAAGTCAACGGCAGGATCTTCTCGCTACCAGTCAAGCCGTTGATCGACACCTGGCGTCTTTGTGCTTGGGCAAGCGCGTGCTCGACCGGCAGAGCCAGAAAAGCGTAGATGCGATCGGAGACAAACCAGCAAACTGTGGCTGCCAGAAATACGAATGCGATCGAGCGAATCAGACGGCTACGGAGTTCGTCCAGATGTTCGAGGAAAGACATCTGGCCGCCGAGATCTTCTTCCTTGCCATCCCCTGTTGTGAGTGTTCTAAAAAACGTTGACATCAATAGTTATCTTCGTCTAACTAAATCATAACCAGTCGCGCTTGGACGACGATACAGGCTCGTCAGTTTTGCCATCAGCTTCGTCCAACGCTGAGCCATTCTGAATGGAAGCATGAAGCGCGTCCGACCCTATGGCGTGGCGCGCTACTGCGCGGTCCGGCGCTACGGCTTGAATGGTTGGCAGCGGTACGGGCTGGTCTGCTTTTTCACGCACTAATATCGAATTCTCCTCAGGCGCCAGGGCGCCATTAACGACCATCCCCGGGCCGTCAGACTGTTCGATACTAACTTCTCTGTCCCAGGTACGCTTGAAATCTTCAGATGCCCGGCGAAAGTCCGCGAGGTTTTTCCCCAGCGAACGACTGATCTGCGGCAGCTTGCGCGGGCCGAAAAAAACCAGCGCCATTACTAATATGAAAAGCAGCTCGGTACTGCCAAGTGACTCAAGAATTAGAAAAACCACTTTCTCAAAATACCTTTCAGCCCTTCGTCTGGAAAAACTTCTATAAGGTTGAAGATTGTAACCCGTGGCCTGACAAACCAGAAGTAGCAGCCAGTTCAAGCTCCAATGACGCCAGTTAATCTTAAGCTTCGCTTCGCTTTCCCTGCCCCATTCGCTTGCTTGACACTGCTCTAGGTCTCCCGCAACCTTTTAGCCGGCGACAGTAATCCGAAATGAGTTTGAGGAACCGCAACAGCTTTTCGAAGGTGATTTTATGGCAGCTCCAGTCGACCAGGAGGGAGTAGCAGCGTCATCGACAGACGCGGAGTCTGGTTCTCTTCAGCGATGGGCTGAAGTGGCGGAAGAAGTCGCTGCCACGACAAAGAAGCTCGAGAAAACTGCGGTCGTTGGAAATTATCTCCAGCAGCTTGGCGATGCCGACCTGGGACGTGCAGCTCGCTACTTCGCGGGTCACCAATTTGCTCAGCACGATGCGCGGACCACTAATGTTGGCGGCAGCATCATCAGCACGGCTTTGAGCGAAGCCACTGGCCTGAGTTTCGCGGAGCTTGGGCCCCTCTATGTGCGGCTGGGAGATGCTGGCGAAGCGGCGCAGGAAGCTGTTAAAGCAGCGAAGCAATGCCATCGGCCCACAATAAGTCTTGCCGAAACCGAGTCAATCATTGCACGCTTAAGTGAAACTCGCGGGATAAAGAATAAGATCGGCTTGTTAACGGCTGTGTTAAGTCGTGCTACGCCGCTCGAGGCGAAGTACCTTATCAAATTGCTGGCCGGAGACCTGCGCATCGGGCTTAGAGAAGGTCTGGTAGAAGATGCGATCGCGCGGGCTTTCGAGCGGCCGCTATCACAGATCGCGCAGGTAAACATGCTGCTTGGCGACCTTGGCGAAACTGCGGTGCGCGCGAGGGGGAACGCCTTGCAGGATGTCAACATGCGTCTGTTTCATCCCATTAAGTTCATGTTGGCAACTCCCGCCGCCGATCTTGCAGACATCGCGCGGACGATGCCAGGCGAATTTTTCGTGGAGGATAAGTTTGATGGCATTCGGGCCCAGGCCCACACGAAAGACGGACGCGTCACCATTTACTCGCGCACCATGGATGAGATCACGCATCGTTTTCCTGAGCTTGTCTTGCCGCTCAAAGATCTCGGGATCGAGGCTGTTATCGATGGCGAAATTGTGCCGGCTCGCGGCGAGCGAATCCTGCCCTTTAGCGAGCTACAAAAACGCCTGGGCAGAAAGACGATTGGCGAAGACTTGTTGCTTGAGGTTCCAGTGATTCTCGTAGCCTATGATCTCCTGTACGTCGCCGGGCGCGTGTTAACCCAAGAATCGCTTGAAGATCGCCGCAAACTTCTGGAGCAAATGATTCCCACGGAAGGAGTTGTTCGAGTCTCACGGGCGAAGCGATTCGCCGAGGTTGCCGCTCTCGACGACGAATTCAATAACGCGCGTGCCCGAGGAAACGAAGGCCTGATGATTAAGAGTCCGGCGTCTTTCTACAAACCGGGAAGACGCGGGCGCGAATGGCTGAAACTAAAGCGGGCGATCGCCACTCTCGATGTGGTTGTCACCGCGGTGGAAGTGGGTCACGGCAAACGCAGGAACCTACTTTCCGACTACACCTTTGCCGTTCGCCGGTCCGCAGAGGATGATGAGCTCCTGAACATCGGTAAGGCCTATTCAGGCTTGACTGACGCTGAGTTAAAGGAGATGACGGAGTGGTTTACCCGGCACACAATCAGGGAATTCGCACACGGGAGAGTCCGTCTGGTCGAACCCCGGATGGTGATTGAAGTTACCTTTGACCGCGTTCAGGAATCCAAAAGGCACAAAAGCGGTTATGCCCTCCGCTTTCCCAGGATTCTCAGATTACGGCCAGACAAGAAGCCCAATGAGATTGATACGCTGGAGACGGTTGAAAAGCTGGTGGCAGCGAACACGAATTAGGGTTCCAAGCGGTCAACTCCAAACCTGCGCCGGACGGATCAGGGGGAGATTCACTCAATTTCTCTTGCCATCCCGAGCAATATGAAGGTAGCATGCGCCGTGTCATCGCCCCCTTGCCGGGCATACGACGATGCAACCCGGCAAGTCGCGCACTAACTCAAAGGCAGCGCGTGACCCAGTCACGACAGATTTGAAATCTGGACTTGTTAGAGGTCGGCTTGTTCTAGAAGACCGAAGCCAGCGCCCACATAATGTCCGCTAAGGCTGGGAGACCGATGTCCGTATCCAGTGCCGAAACTATGACAGCCGGTTCGGGCGTTATGTCCGGAGTATTACTGCCACCAGTGACTGGGCAAGGCTTCCCCGGCGTTTCGATGTCACCAGCATACGCTGGAACACTGAGTGCCAAAGCAAGAATTGCTGCGGTGCAGATCGCTTTCAGGGTTTTCATGGTTTGTTCTCCAAATTCAGTTTTGTAGGGTTGGTAAAGGCAGTTGATCACGAAGATGGAAGTCCAACTGCAGGCTCTTTTAACGAGGCGCATAATAGCCGCCTCCCAGACTTCATGCAAGATTTCTTGCATAATACCTAAAGGGAGTGACCTCACATGAAATTAGCAGGCTCAATTCCACCGTACGATAATGTGCTCGTTTCCAGCCTGAGCGATCGGGCGCTGGCGCTTTGCGCCCGAGCTAAGGATCTCGAGGAGGCGGGCGAGTTCGAAGATGCGCGGGCAACTATCAGTGAGTTCTGGCAGCGCATAGGCGAGCGTCCACGAGTGGAGGGACTAACCGCAATCGCGCAAGCGGAACTACTTCTCCGTGCCGGTGCTCTTTCCGGGTGGATAGGTAGTGCAGGCCAGATTTCAGGCGCGCAAGAGATCGCGAAGGACGTTATCTCAGAGAGCGCCGGAGCGTTTGAAAAACTTGGACTGGTTGAGCGAGTCGCCGAAGCTCGGATCGACTTGTCGATCTGTTACTGGCGCGAAGGCGCTTTTGATGAGGCTCGCATAACTCTC
Source organism: Pyrinomonadaceae bacterium (assembly GCA_041498935.1). Taxonomy (GTDB): domain Bacteria; phylum Acidobacteriota; class Blastocatellia; order Pyrinomonadales; family Pyrinomonadaceae; genus PSRF01. Next base: position 6,589 of record JBGQJH010000001.1, read on the forward strand.
GATGATGCGCTACTGCGACTAGGCGATCTCGACAGCGAGCAGAGGCTCCGGGCTTTCCTGAATAAAGCCATTGTCGAAAAGGTCTCTAATCGATACAGAGAGGCTCTGCGATTGCATCGCGAGGCTGCTCCTTTGTTTGAAGTCAGTCGCAACCATGCGCTCAAGGGCAAGTTTCATAATGCATACGCCCTGGTGCTGAAGAATCTGGGTTTGGCAGAGCACCGAGATGACTATCTGGATCGCGCCTTGATCGAGTTTTCAGCAGCGAGCTTCCATTTTGAGCAGGCAAGCCACCAGCGCTTTCATGGAGTGGTAGAAAACAACCTGGGCTTCTTGTTTGTTCATTTGGGAAGATTTCAGGATGCTCAAGAGCATCTAAATCGCGCCCGTGCCGTGGCTGTAGCTTTGAAAGATCAAGGTTTGGTTGCGCAGGTTGATGATACGCGCGCCCGGGCCTTTATCGCTCAAGGTCAATTCTCCAAGGCAGAAACGATCGCGCAAAGTTCGGTGAAGGCCCTGGAGGAGGGCGATCAGTTATCTATGCTTGCCGAGGCGCTGACCACGCACGGCACCGCCCTCGCTCGTGTGGGTAGCTTTTCGAAAGCGCGCGCGGCGCTGGAAAAGGCAATCAGGCTGGCTCTTAACGCCGGGGATCCAGAAAGTGGCGGAGTGGCCGCACTTGCCCTCGCGGAAGAACTGGCAAGGCACCTTCCGTTCAGCGAACTGCTTGCATACTATCGAATCGCGGAATCGGAATTGATAAACTCGCAGCATCCGGAAATTCAGAATCGGCTCGGCAAATGTGCCAGGCTTCTTCTCTCAACCCAATCGCTCCAGGCCTCGGAGGACGTCAGCCGTGTTGCCTCTCGATCGAATGGGGGTGGATCGAGTCATTCGCAACTCTCTTCCGAGCAGGCTGACCCATCAACTTTTTCACTGGAAGCTTCGCTCGAAGCACAAGTGCTTCGTTACGAGGGCGAATTGATCAAGCGTGCCCTGGAGGCGTCTGAGGGCAGCATCACACGCGCAGCTCGCCTGCTGGGAGTCACTCATCAGGGACTCGCTTTTATTCTCAATGGCCGGCAAAAGAATTTGCTACCGTCGCGGAAGCCTGCGAAGCCACGCAGGCGAAGCATCATTCGTTATCATTGAGAGCCGAACCAGGTTCTAGTTTCCGTTCTACCCTCCTGGTATTCCCGTGCGCCAGCGCCCGGTCAGGGCAACCTCGCGGTGACGTTTGTGCTCTAATTGTCGCTTCAAATATCATTCGTTCGCCAAATCTTTCGGACAATAATCGATGAAAACTGTAAAGACTGTCTTCCTGGTGCTCCTTCTGTTATTTCTTGCCACTGAATCTCTGGCCCAGGGGGCCCGCCGCAGAGGAACCAGGCGTCCAGTTGTCGCGAAGCCCGCGAATACTCAGCAAGCCTCTCAACCGGAGCCAACTCCAGCGCCGGTTGCGGCGACGACCGCGCCAGCGAGCGCGCCTATTCCCTTAGCCACAGTCAACGGGCAAAGCATCACCACGGCGGATATTGATCCCAAGGTGCGTGAAGAGGTAGACGCGTTGGAAGGGAGAATTGCCGAGGCCCGCAGGCAGATTTTGGAACTCCAAATCAACACGCTATTGCTGGAAAGCGAAGCCGGCAAACGGAAGATGACTTCCCAGCAGTTGTACGATCTCGAAGTCGCCCGGAAAATTACCGAGCCAACGGCAGCTGAAATCAATAAGTTCGTTGAGGACAACCGCGATCAGATCGATCAAAGTGATCCGGTCGCGGTGCGCCAACAGGTGGTGGCGTTTCTGAAGAGTGAGCGCGAAGCGAAGATAACAGATGAATTCATCAAGCGTCTAAGCACTTCGAATTCGGTTGTAAACGTGGCTGGGGCAAACGCTGCAAGCCTTCCACCAACCGCGGTGATAGCAACTGTCGGAGGACGTCCCATAGCTGCGGGAACAATAAATGAGCGGCTCAAACCGATCGCTTACAAGCTGCGGCTCAACACTTATGACCTTGCCAAACAGGCTTTGGATCTCACTATCAACGATCTGCTTCTGCTGGCTGAGGCCAACCACCGCAACGTTCCTCCCGAGGAAATTGTGCGCAAGGAAATAACAGAGAAGGTACGGGTGCCCACTGAGGCTGAGATCGCAACATTCTACGCGGAAAACAAGGCTAAGGTCCCAGGCGAGTTCGCGGCAGTCAGCGGCCAAATTGCGTCGTATTTGCAAGAGCAGGATCGGCAGCGTTTGGAGGAGGCCTTGTCCAAACGACTGCGAACCGGGGCCGACATTCGCTTGCTGATTTCTGAACCACCGTTGCCGGTGCAGGCGATAAGCGTAGATGACGATCCGGTTCAGGGAGATGCAAACGCGCCGGTAACGATCGTGGAGTTTACTGATTTCCAATGCCCTTCCTGCGCGGCAATGCAACCCATCCTCGAAGAGGTGCTAAAGACTTACGGCCCTAAAGTAAAGTTGGTCGTGCGGGACTTTCCGCTTCCCATGCACGCAAATGCCCGCAAAGCGGCAGAGGCGGCGAATGCCGCGCAGGCGCAGGGAAAGTTTTTTGAATACACCGCATTGCTCTTCAAGCGACAGAATGCGCTGGACGTTCCCTCACTAAAAAAATATGCGAGCGAACTGGGATTGGATCGGGCGCGTTTCGACGCCGCGCTGGATGGCGGGAAATTTGCGGCGGAGGTCAAGCACGATATTGACGACGGCCAGCTCTATGGCGTCGACAGCACTCCTGCCATTTTTGTAAATGGGATAGCCCTCAGAGAGATGAGTATCGAGGCCTTGCGCGCGTTAATTGATCGCGGACTCGCCGGCGCCAACTCCCCTCCCAAAGTTTCCGCAAGATAGCTCTCTTCAGTTAGCCTTCTTCTTATCAAACAAGTTGCAGGCCTGGTAAGCGCCGGTGGGATCTATCGCGGTGCGACCTTCCTCGATGTGTTTGATAATCCCGTCTTTGTCGACCACGAAGGTCGCGCGCATTCCATATCCCGAAGCCTCGTTGTAGACGCCATAGTCTTTAACGGCTTTACGCTTCCAGTCGCTCAGCAGAGGAAACTTCACGCCAATATCTTCGGCAAAGCGTTTGTTGGAATACGAACTGTCCATGCTAATTCCCAACACCTGTGTGTCCGTCTCATCGAATTTGGCGATATCAGCCTGATACGCCTTCAATTCCTTCGTTCAACCACCGGTGAAGGCGAGTACGTAAAAAGCGAGGACAACATTCTTCTTGCCTTTGAAGTCGCTCAGTTTTACTTCCTTACCTTCAGTGTCAGTAAGCACGAATTCGGGCGCCGCCTGGCCCACCTTCAAATGCGTCTTCGGCGGCGCAGGCTGCTGAGCAGGCGCTTGCGGCGGCGTAATCGTTTGCTGCGCGAATGCCGAGAGGGCGAGAATTGCCAACAACAAAACCAGCGATGCGGATCTCTTGATCATTAGCAGACTCCTTTGGATTAAAACCTGGGCCACGTAGTCCGGAAAACGGGCAATCAGGCAGAGGCGTGATGGTTAAGCAAAACTTCCGTCCTCACCCTGACAAACAGCTCGCTTACAAATTGTGGAGCGCATGAACGCCGGAAGCATAAGCGTTAGCGCCCGGGGGAGCAAGTTCTAGTACAATCGGTTGACAAAGGACTCTATCGAATGGTCTCGCTGAAACCCGAACGCCTGAAGCGATACAAGGACGTGGCCCTTCTGCTCGTGAAATACGGGCACTCGGATCTCGTGAAGCAGGCCGGCCTCGAAGACCATCTCGAGCTTGGCGAAACAACGCTCGCGGAAACCGCGCCCGAGGCGGCAGAGTTAGCTGCGGATCTCGAGAAGCTTGGTCCCACCTTCATCAAGTTGGGCCAACTGCTCTCGACGCGTGCTGATCTATTGCCGGCGCCTTACCTGGAAGCTCTTTCCCGTTTGCAGGATCAGATCGAGGCATTCCCATACGAGGAAGTCGACCGAATCGTTTCCAGCGAGCTCGGGGTGCGTATCTCAAAAGCTTTCGCCGATTTCGATCCGCAGCCGCTCGCTGCTGCCTCGCTGGCCCAGGTGCATCTCGCGCATATGCGTGACGGCCGCGCAGTGGTCGTCAAAGTGCAGCGGCCAAACATTCGCGAACAGATTGTTGACGACCTCGAAGCGTTAGGCGAGATCGCGCACTTCCTGGACGCTCACACGGAACTGGGAAAGCGCTACGATTTTGAAAATATGCTCAGGGACCTCCGCGCCAGTCTGTTGCGCGAACTGGACTTCAAACTCGAGGCCAACAATCTTATCACCTTCGCTGAAAACCTGCGGGAGTTTGACCGCATAATTATTCCCGAACCCGTCGAAGATTTTTGCACCTCGCGCGTCCTCACGATGGAATACATAACCGGCAAGAAGATCACTGAGCTGAGTCCGCTGCGACTAATGGAAATAGACGGGCCCGGCCTCGCTCGCGAGTTGTTTCGCGCTTACCTGAAACAGATACTGCTCGATGGTTTTGTGCACGCCGATCCACACCCCGGCAATGTCTTTCTTACTGACGACGAGCAGATCGGGTTGCTGGATCTGGGAATGGTGGCGCGCCTGCTGCCCGGCTTTCGCGACAACGTGCTGCGCCTCTTGTTGGCCATCGCCGAGGGACGCGGTGAAGAGGCGGCTGAAGTCACCATTCGCATGGGCGAGCCGAAGCCTCGTTTTGATAAGACTGATTTTACCAAACGGATCGCCGAGCTGGTCGCCGAAAATGCGGATGCAAATCTCAGCAGGCTCAACTCCGGCAAGGTTGCCCTGGAGATAACCAGGATTTCCGCCGACTGCTGGTTCCGTCTGCCGTCTCAGTTCACGATGGTCGCCAAGGCGTTGCTGAATCTTGATCGCTCTGTCTTCACTCTTGATCCTAACTTTGAACCAGGCGTAATCATTCGCCAGCGCGCCATGGAGATCCTCCAACGCAACTTGATGCAGAGCATGGCTCCGGGAAACCTGCTCGGGGGCGTGGTCGAACTCAAGGAGTTTGTTGAAAAACTGCCGGGCCGCGTCAACAAGATTTTGGACACGCTGGGCAACAACGAGTTCAAAGTGGATATTAACCACGCTATCGACGAGAAGATTGTGCTCGATGGACTTCAGAAAGTTGCCAACCGGATCACCCTCGGACTAATCCTGGCTGCACTGATCGTTGGCGCTGCGATGCTGATGCGTGTTGAGACGTCGTTCAAGATACTCGGCTACCCCGGCTTCGCGATGATCTTCTTTCTCCTGGCCGCGATTACGGGAATTAGCCTGGTCATCACCATCGTCATGAGCGACGTCAAGGCGCGGAAGAAATCCGATGAGTAGCAGGTCCGTCAACTAATCAGAACCGGAAGCGTTAGCGACCGGGTGCGAGCGCTCAGCTGTAGGTGCCTATTGGATGCAGCGGCTGCCGAAGGTCTACCTGCGATACTCGACGATAAGTGACATGTTCATCTGTCCTTCCCATCTGATTCCAACGTTATCGAGATTTACAGAATGGATATTGCCTCCGGTTGGCCACGATCAGAAACCGTTTAAACGGTTTCCTGTTTCTCAACTTACCAATGATCACCGGGCTAAAGCCACGGTGCTAATGAGAAATTCCTAATGATTCAAACTGCACTAGCACGACTACTAGTTACCCTTTCGGTGATATTGTAAATCTGTCCTTCTCCGGTTTGAAGACATGTTCACTAAGGCAATCGTCCGACCGCCAGGCCCCAATCTTGCCGAAGGGTTGACCACAATGGATCTGGGCGCGCCAAACTATCGCCGGGCGCTTCAGCAACATGCGGCGTATTGCGAAGCGCTCGAAGAGTGTGGAGTGACGCTAACGCGTTTGGAAGCTGACGAGCAATATCCCGATTCGACCTTTGTGGAAGATACGGCGGTAGTGACTAACCGTGGCGCGATCCTCACGCGACCGGGTGCGGCCAGCCGGGCGGGAGAAGTCGAACGTATCGCCGAAGTGCTTTCGCGGTTTTACTCTGAGTTACATTTCATTCATCCGCCGGGCAGGCTCGATGGGGGCGACGTCTGTGAAGCGGGGTGTGAAGCGGGGTGTGAAGCGGGGTATGAGGCGGAGCGCGGAGCGCGGAGTCATTTCTTCATCGGCATTTCTGAGCGCACGAATGAAGCGGGCGCCCAGCAATTGGCTGACTGGCTGGCCTCACACGGTTTCAGCTCAACCTTCGTCGACATAAGAGGCGTAAAGAACATGCTGCATTTGAAGAGTGGCCTTGCGTTTTTGGGCGATAACCGGCTGGTAGTAAGCGACGCGCTGGCCGACCGCGACGAATTCCGCGGCCATGAACTTGTGCGCGTGACTGCCGGAGAGGAGTATGCCGCAAACTGCGTGCGCGTTAATGATCGGGTCTTAGTGGCCGCTGGCTATCCTGGCTTTGCAGGAACCTTGCAAGACCTGGGCTACCAAACGATCACACTTGAGATGACAGAATTTCAGAAAATGGACGGTGGCTTGAGTTGTCTGTCGCTGCGGTTTTGAAGGAGCAAAAGCGGGCAATGCAGTAGGTGGTGTTCTGGTTTGAACTAATCTCTGTGCGTCTCTGTGTTCTCTGTGACTCGGTGGTGAATCTTATTAGCGATTGCTCACCACAAAGACACAGAGAACCCGGAGGTTACACAGAGAAAACTGAAACCAGGACACTACCAATGCAGTAGCCGTTGTTAAGTAATTATTTCCCGGAGAGCTTGTTCTTCGTCGTCAGTTAGGAAAGTAAACAGAACTCCAAACCCGATACCCATCTGGTAAGCGGCCACTTCACCACGCAATTTCAGCCATTCGCCCGAAGGCAGCTTGATTTCCACGCCCACGACCTCGCCAACGTCAACACGTCCCGCAGTATTAACGAAACAGCCGCCGAGGCTCAGGTCTTCAATCCGGCCTTCGTGATTGCCGGCCAGACCGTCCCACCGGGCGGGCAGGTTTGTTGACACCCGTTCGTCTCTACGTCGATTTTCAGTCATTCAGGCGTGTTTCCCGTCTTGCCGGTTTCCAGACAAAAGCTCCGCGGTTAACGATTCTTTGTCTGGCGCCAGGTAGTAGTTTCCCGTTTCCTTAGCATAGAACCCATGCAAGAAGCGAATTCCTTCTTCAGGACTTAGCGAATGAAGAGCTTCCAGGTCGAGATTAGAAGCAAATCGCTCTTTGCGATCCTGCCGGTCGAGATAACCCTCCCGGTAGGCCAACTTTGCCTCGCGAAATTGGGCCGCTCCAATTTCCCTCGGCGCCAGGAATGCGTTGTTGTATTCCAGCCGTAGAATACCGTAATCGTGTTTTTCGCAAAGATCTCCAAGGGCCGCGATGGAGTAACCGTAGAAATGATAGCGCAGTTGAAAATCCGGATCGAACTTCACCACAAATCTGAGCGGCGGTGGGATGTTTTCATTAATCTCAGTAACCACCAAACCCGGCCGGAAGTTCGATAGGATTGCGTCCAGGACCCAGTAATCGTTCCCGTCAATATCCAGGCAAAGAACTCCAAAGCCTTTTTCGATGTCGAAATCCTTGAGCAGCATTCCGATGTTGTCTGGGTCTGCCCGCGTGTGGACGGCACGAGCGCGCGGAAACTTGCGATAGGCCCTTGATAACAAAGCATATTTCTGAGAATCGGCTTCGATGCCTAACGCCTTCCAGCCCTCTAACAACAGAGCGTAGCTGTTTGACCAGCGCACACCATTGCCTGCTCCGATGTCCACCACTGTCCTTGGCTGATCCTTTGAGAGTAGTTCTTCAATGTACCGGGCGAGGATCTGCTGCTCATTGGCGTGGGAAAAGCGTCCCCGGAGAGAATACTTAAGCCTTTGCAGGGTGAGTTCAATGATACTGCCGTAATGTTGGGCAGTTTTAGTCAGGTTAATTTCCATCCGAGGGTTAACTTAGAGCTGCTTTTGGCGGAAGCCGGACCATCAGGGGCTTGGAGCCCTTGCTTACGTGCGGGCTTCTGTTTCGGCTTTCGCGGCTAAGATACCAAACTCGCCTTCTGATGCAAACCTAACCGCAAAGATCGCAAAGGCTTCGCCAAGAAACGCGCGAAGGTGGTTTCCCTCGAGCGTTCCTTTGCAAACTCTTTTGCGCACTGGCGGTTTAGAAGTCTTGACTAATAGGATTCGTGAGGTGGCTGTAATAGATTCTGGTGTCGTACTCGAAGCTGATCATTCCCTCGCGTTTGTTGGCATTGAATATTTCTTCAAGTTTCGCAAACATTGGCTCGAAATTGGGATCTCCGGGCTCGGGTGTGTACGACGCCGAGCGAGTACGACCCCTGAGCGATCCGAAGTCAAAATGCTGAACGTTTTCGAGACTCTTTAACCGGAAAGTCTCAGGCGCGAAAAACTGCGCTATTTCCCCGGCCATATTCTCATGTCGCACCTTCTCATAATCGGTCCCGTAATGAAGCAGAAGTTTTTCATAGTCGCGCAGGAAAGGCGTCGAATCGAGGCGGCGTTCATTCCAAAGGAGTACGACCCAACCACCAGGCTTTAGAATGCGCGCGAACTCCCTCCTGGCCTTTCCTCGTTCAAACCAGTGAAACGCCTGCCCGGCGGTAATAAAGTCAACGCTGGCCGGTTCCAAAGTGGTCGCCTCAGCCGTCGCGTCGATGCTTACGAATTTCGCAAATCGCGCCCGGAGACGTTCTGCCGCCTGGCGCATCGCCGCATTTGGTTCGATACCAATTACAGGATTACGGTTTTTCAGAAACAGTTCGGACAGTATACCAGTGCCGGAACCGATATCGGCGATTGTTGCTGACTCCTTCAGGCCGCAGTCGGCCCTGAGAATATCGATCACCGCGGCGGGGTAGTTCGGACGATAGTTAGCGTAGTCGTCAGCTCGGTTCGAGAAGCGCGCAACCGTATCACTCATGGCACGATTTTAGTCGAACTGCGGCAGAAATCCAGGCTTCGCGGGACCAATGCAAATTCTTCAAGTGATCAATCGCGGGGCAGTAGGGTGGCTCGGGGCGCAGGATTACCGGGCGGATAAAACTTCACAAAAAGACGATGTGTCAGCAGCAGCAACAGAACAAAGGCGAATGTAAGCGGCAGACGAGTATCAGACTTGACGAGCAGCCAGTAGTGAAGCGCTCCGGCGATGCCGGCCGCGTAAATGAGCTTGTGCAACTTGCTCCAGCGTTTTCCGCCCAGACGCTTGATCATCTTGTTGGTTGAAGTGATCGCGAGCGGGATCATCAAGAAGAAAGCCGCCATCCCGAGGGCGATGAAGGGTCGCGAAGCGACATCGCCCGGCACACTCTTGAGATTGAAGTAACGATCAAACCAGATATAGGTCAGGAAGTGAAGAAATCCGTAGAAGAACGCAAAAAGGCCGAACATGCGACGGAATTTTACCAGCCAGTTTAGTCCGGTAATCTTTCGCGCCGGCGTGACGGCGAGGGTAATCAGTAAGAAAACCAGGGTCAACATGCCGGTCGTGCGGGTGACAAACTCGAGCGGGTTAGCGCCGACGCGTTTGTGGTAAACGTCCCAGAGCAACAACCCGAGAGGTACCAGGGCGTTGGTGAAAAGCACGAATTTTGAGAAGCGAGCGTCTTTCATAACCAGGTGTCAGTAGTCCGTGGTCAGGTGCTAGTCATCAATGCCCGTCGTCAAATGGGTCCCAAGTCACCGCATCCAGGAAAAAATGACTACGGACCACGGGCAACTGACTACTGACTTGCTTCAAAAATGCTTCCGCAAGTCCATTCCCTCATAAAGGTGCGCAACCTGTTCCGCATAGCCGTTGAAAAGCAACGTATCGCGCGCGGTAAAGCTCGATTCGCCTATCCGATGCTCTCTCGCCTGACTCCAGCGCGGGTGTGGCACATTCGGATTGACGTTCGAATAAAACCCGTATTCATTGGGGGCCTGAATATTCCACGTTGTCGGCGGTTCCTCGGCGACAAGGCTGATCTTGACAATCGACTTGATGCTCTTGAATCCATACTTCCAGGGCACCACCAACCGAATGGGAGCGCCGTCTTGCGGGGGCAGAGTTTCCCCGTAAAGGCCTGTCGCCATTATGGACAGGGGATGCATCGCCTCATCGATGCGAAGCCCCTCAACGTAAGGCCAGTCGAGGACGCCGGTTGACTGATTAGGCATGCGCCTGGGATCAAGAAGCGTCTGGAAAGCAACGTATTTCGCCTGTGCGGTTGGCTCCACCTTTTCCAGAAGCCTGGCTAGCGGAAATCCGACCCACGGAATCACCATCGACCAACCTTCAACGCAGCGCAGGCGATAGATGCGTTCCTCAAGTGGGAACTTTAAAAGCTCCTCCAAACCAAAGGTTGTGGGTTTGTTTACCAGGCCTTCGACCGCAACAGTCCAGGGCCTGGTTACGAAGCCTTTTGACTGGTAAGCAACTGACTGCTTATCGGTCGAGAATTCGTAGAAATTGTTGTAGTTGGTAATGTCCTCGATAGACGTGAGTTTTTCGTTTGTTGTAAAACCATCGCCCGCGCCATTGTCAACCGTAGGTCTTGCAACCGTTATGAGCTTATCGCCTTTTGGCTTTTCGGCCGGTGGCGGATTGAGCTTGCGATAAAGGAGCCCGGTCGCGGCGGTGGTCGCTGCCAGTGCCGCGCCACGCATGAACAGACGGCGGTTTAGATAAACTTGCTTGTCCGTGATTTCGCTGGACTTAATCTCGTCAGGTTTCTTGATTAACATTGCTGGTACACAAAAAGTCGTAATCGATTTCAACCTCGCTCATATCTACGAAGCCAAGGCAACAAGAGATTTTAGCCGCAGGCCGATCTGCGCCAAAACCAAAAAACTTGAGTTAACTGATCAGATGACGTAATAGTATCGCCCACTCTGGATCAGGCCTTCAATCCGCCGGACCTGAAGATTAGAAGCCCGGCACGTCAAAAAGGATTCACGATTTGGAAGAAATCCCCCAACCCGCGAAAGTCATACATCCCACGAAGGTTGATTCCGATCAGAATCTGCCATTAAGAAGCCGGCTTATCCGTTGGGCCATCGTGCTGCTCGCGGCTCTCTTCGTTCTGGTAATCCCCATTCCGAGCGGCATAACCCCCAAGTCCTGGCATCTATTCGCAATCTTTGTCGCCACAATCGTCGGGTTAATCGCGAGACCGATACCCGGAGGCGCGATGGTACTGCTCGGAGTTACCGCCCTGGCGCTAACCAGGACGCTGCCGGTCGAACAGGCTTTGGGGGGTTATGGCGATCCGATTGTTTGGCTGGTGCTTGCGGCCTTCTTCATGTCGCGCGGAATGATCAAGACCGGACTCGGAAGGCGAATCGCTTTTCTGTTTATCCGCGCGATCGGCCGGCACTCTCTCGGCCTGGGTTATGCACTCGTATCCACCGACATGCTGCTCGCCACTGTCATTCCCTCAAATGGCGCCCGGGCTGGCGGAATAATCTTTCCCGTAGCAAAAAGTCTTGCGGAAGCATACGACTCAAAGCCGGGCGAGACTGCCGGGCGGCTGGGCGCGTTCCTTATGACGCTTACTTACCAATGCGACGTCATTGTCTGCGCAATGTTTCTGACCGGCCAGGCTTCAAACGTTCTGATTTCTAAATTCGCTCAACAAGTTACGGGGATTGAGTTGACCTATGCTCGCTGGGCGCTGGCAGCAATTGTCCCCGGTCTGCTGTCGCTTCTGGCCGTTCCCCTGGTGCTCTACCGAATCTTTCCGCCCGAAGTCAAACACACGCCCGCCGCTGCTGAGTTCGCTGCCGGCGAGTTGAAGCGAATGGGGCGAATGAATTCCGGTGAGAAATTAATGCTCATCGTCTTTGCGCTCGTCGGGAGTTTGTGGATGACGAGCGCACTGCACAAAATCAACCCCGCGGCAGTCGCACTGTTGGGCATTTGCGTTCTCGTGTTGTTCGGCGTTTTGAATTGGATAGACGTGATTAGCGAGCGTGGCGCGTGGGATGTTTTTATCTGGTACGGCGGGTTGGTCAGAATGGCAGAAGCGCTCGGCGAGACGGGAATCACCAAACGATTTGCCGAAACTGCCGCGAGTTTTACCGTTGGTTGGAAATGGTGGGCGGCGCTCGCGGTGCTTTTACTTGTTTACTTCTATGCTCATTATGGATTTGCGAGCATCACGGCGCATGCAACGGCGATGTACACGCCCTTCCTGGTGGTAATACTCGCCGCCGGAGCCCCTCCATATCTTGCGGTGTTGTCGCTGGCGTATTTTTCCAACCTTGACGCGTCACTTACGCACTTCGGCACCACGCCCGCTCCCATCTATTTCGGGGCCGGGTACGTGAAGCAGCGCACCTGGTGGAAACTGGGGCTAATCGTCTCGTTTATAACAATTCCCATTTGGGTGATCTTCGGCTTCATGTGGTGGAAGGTTTTGAAGTTGTGGTAAGGAAGAGTTCAATATCAAGAAACTTGCGCCGAACTAAGACAAGAGAAATTCGCGGCCAGGAGATTAGCAGCCTCGAAAACGAGGTCGTTGCTCGTGTTGCTGCGCTGGCGGTGCAAGACACTGAGGCGATACGAGAGGTTCGGCGGAAATTTTCAACGCGACTCGCTAATGATCCACCTGAATTGATTGTCGGCCTGGCGCTGAAACTTACGCGCCGCTCCGACAGCTTTCCACGGTTCTTCGCTTACGAACTGGTTCAGCATCACCATGAGGCTCTTCGAGGCTTAAAAGCCAAGTCGTTGGAGGACTTAGGACACGGCATCGATAACTGGGGAGCAGTTGACACTTTTGCCTGTTATCTTGCCGGGCCTGCATGGCGCGAGCGACAAGTCTCCAGTGCGCGGATTCAGCGCTGGACTCGCTCGCACGACCGCTGGTGGAGACGCGCTGCCCTGGTCAGCACCGTAGCGCTGAATAACAAAGCCCGCGGAGGCGGCGGTGACGCCACCCGCACATTGATGATTTGCGAAATGTTGCTCGAAGATCGCGATGATATGGTGGTAAAGGCTTTGTCCTGGGCCCTGCGCGAACTTTCCAAGCGCGATCCAGAAGCTGTGCGTAGGTTTTTGGACAAACATGACGACGCGCTGGCGCCGCGTGTTGTCAGAGAAGTAAACAGCAAACTTCAAACGGGTTTAAAGAATCCGCGCCCGGGAACGGATTTGAAGGAAAGTTAGATCGCTGGCAGGAGCCTAATTTCGGAATTGCCTCAAACATGGCAGGTTACTCAGGAACACCACTGGCAAAGAAACTCGGCTTTAAGGAAGGCTTTCGCGCCGGCTTTGTGAATCCGCCCACAGGATTCCAGAAAGAACTCGACCCCCTTCCTGACAACCTGGAGATCATTGTTGGACGCTTCCCTAAACAGCTCGATCTAATCATTTTATTCACCGACTCGCAGCGAACTCTGAAAAGAGAGTTTAAGAAGCTCGCCCGGAAACTCGCCCGGAATGGGATGCTTTGGATTGCGTGGCCAAAGAAAGCAGCGGGCGTAGCCACTGACCTTTCCGAGAATCACGTTCGCCAAATCGGACTCGAGGCCGGTCTGGTTGACGTAAAAGTTTGCGCGGTAAACGACATCTGGTCGGGTCTCAAGTTTGTTTATCGTCTGAAAGATCGCAAGTCGCGCTGAAGATCGTTAGCAACCATTCGCCGTTCAACGCCGAGACGGGTTGTGGTTCCCTGTCGCTACTTTGTAATGCTATTGCGCCACAACCGCAAACCGTTCGCAAGCGCGGGACGCTCAAGTTCACCACTAGAAAAATTTTCTCTTCTTCACTACAACTGAAATCGTAATTTGTGTTGCAGTTTGATCGTCACGAGGGCTACGGATAGTAGGACCACCCGGGAGCGTGTGGAAAGTGTTGCGCGATACAGACGGCGAACGCTTTGTAGCTATGAATAAAGGTTACGGTTTTTAAGGAGAATTTGCACGTTGCCAAAAAGTAGATTGACGCGCAACGATCTGTTTGATGATTGAGAATTTTCTTTAGGTGATCATCTATCCTCTCGCAATAGAGTTGTTTGCGTTTCAAAAAAATCGCTGCGCGCCGACAAACAGAATGAATTTCAGCGTTGTAAGAGATGGACCACCTAAGGTCGATTTAAGGGTTGCAAAAAAAATTTCGATCACTATAATGCGACTCCCTCGCTGGAAGCGATTGATTGTCAGAAGTGAAGCGTTGAAGTCGGACCTGATTTTTTTTGATTGTGTGCGCAGGTTACTCGCTCTTATAAATTTTGCATGTCCCCCGCTGACCTGCTACGCAATTCTAATCAGGTGTTGTGAGCCCCCTTCATCAAAATGAAGAAGCTCAGGCAATCCCAGGCGATCTCCCTATTGCAGTAGGGCCTCTTCGCCAACAATCAACTCAACGCCAATCTTGCGGCCGGGAAAACAGTTCCGGAAGCCCGGACTACGGCATAGGTGTCTCTTCCAGGGAAGAAACTCTAAGTTAGAGGTTTGATTGGAGCGTTGACATGACTGACGAATCTGTTGTTTCCGGGAAGAACTGCCCCATTTGTTCCCAGCAGTTACCTTTATCTGAATTTGGAGTGTGCCGGGCCCGCAAAGACGGTAGAAATCTCTATTGCAAGAGCTGTATTCGTAAAAAAGTGACCGAAAGTCGCCGCGCCCTCAAGGAATATAGATCTGCTCGTAAACGATATGTCAGTCACCCTCTTTTGGAGACGTCTCCGCTCGACGGTGATTCGCCTTCTTCAGCAGGCTACACGCGACTTCTAAGCAAGTTGTCGCCCGTCGAACGCGTTAGAGAAGCGATCAGGAAAGGCGCGCGCACGCAAAAGGAAATCGCCCAGGAGACCCGGCTCGGCAAAGACGAAATTGGAGACGCCATTGCGAACCTGCTACTGTGGACGCGCGAGATCAAGACCCAAATAGTCGACAACAACAGGTTGTATTTCATAAACGGGTCGGCAGACTTACCCATCCGTGAAGAGACGCTCAACATTCCGGGGCGTAAGGGAGACGTGCCCAGTTCCTTTAGCGCGGTTCAGGGTTTAATGCCGGGCAGGAATCCAGAGGGAGAAGAACCGGAAAAGCTTGGCGGCTGGGTGGCAGCCTAGGCCGCCGGCGGGATTTGCGCGAGGCCTGTTAGTTCGCAAAGGCCTCAAGAACTTCTCGCGCGTGTTCTTCAGGTTTGACCTTTTCAAACACCTTCTTGATTTTGCCCTTTTCATCAATAAGGAAGGTTATCCGCTTAACGCCCATGTAAGTGCGGCCCATAAACTTCTTCTCGCCATAGACTCCGTAAGCGTCTGCGATTGAATGATCCGAGTCAGCCAGGAGCGTGAAGGGAAGCTTATACTTGGCGGTAAACTTCTTGTGAGAAACCTCACTGTCCACGGATACGCCCAGTACCTCGATGCCACGCTTTTTAAAGTCCGCGAACGCATCGCGAAATGAGCAGGCCTCTTTAGTGCATCCAGGCGTATCGTCTTTGGGGTAAAAATAAAGAACCACTTTTTGGCCTCGCAGATCCTTGAGCCGAACGGTTTCGCCGTTCGCGTTATTTGCGGTGAAGTTAGGCGCGGCAGTTCCTTCTTTGAGCATTTTCCTACTCCCGTTCTTGCAAGTTACAAGGGCCGCACATTTTAGGCCTTTGCCACTCACGCGGCAAGAATCGAAAAGGCTAAAGAGATGAAAAAGAAAACAAAAAGCAGCTACTGGATGGTAAAGCAAGAGCCGGAGAATTACTCCTGGAGCGATCTTGTCAAAGATGATGGAACAGATTGGACGGGGGTTAGAAATTACCAGGCCCGCAACAACTTGCGCGAAATGAAGACAGGCGACCGTGTCCTGTTCTATCATTCCGGAAAAGACAAAGCAGTCGTCGGCCTGACGGAAGTGGTCAAGAGTGCCTACCCGGATCCAACTGCCGACGACCCGCAATGGGTGGCTGTTGATATAATGCCGATCAAGGCCCTCAAGAATCCGGTCCCGCTGGCCGCGATTCGCTATGACAAGCGACTAAGCCAACTGCCTTTAATCAGGCAATCTCAGCTTTCCGTAATGTCGTTGACCAAAGACGAGTTTGAGATAATCGTAGCCACGGGCGAGGGCAAGACCAGGAAACAGGTAGCGCGGAAAAAGTGAATCTCGCCTGCAAATGCAGGGCGACAACTTGGGATGGAGGCTAAGAATGTTTAAGCAGATCGACTATACGATGGTGGTCGTTTCAGATATGGAGCGCTCGGTGAGGTTTTATCGCGATAGTTTGGGAATACCTCTGAAGTTTCAATCGCCGGATTGGACTGAGTTTCAAACGGGACCAACTACGCTCGCACTGCACGGCGGTGGCGTCACGCCAACGAGTCCTCCGGCTGGGGATCCGACCAAGCAGGCTGGCAGTTGTTCGATTGGTTTCAACGTCGAAGACGTCGACAAGACCTATGGGGAGCTGAAGGCCAAAGGTATTCGCTTCGTGATGCCGCCGACGCAAAGAGAGGGCGAGGGGCTCAAATTGGCAGTTTGCATTGATCCGGATGGTTTGCCCATCGCTTTTGCCCAGACGATTGCCCAGACGGCGGCGAGTTAAACATCAGAACCGGGAGCGGTAGCGACCGGCCAAGCACTCAGTTTAAAAACTTAGTTAACACAGTTGGGTGTCGGGCCGGTCACTACCGTTCCCGGTTCTGATAACACAGCTTATTACCGTTGGGCATCGGGCCGGTCACTACCGTTCCCGGTTCTGATAGCACAGCTTATTACCGTTGGGCATCGGGCCGGTCACTACCGTTCCCGGTTCTGATGGTGGGCTTGCAGGTTTAACTAAAGAGCCTGGGCTCGGCTTCAGTCACCTCAGCCTCTGGTGTGGCTGAATCCATTAGCGCCGGATACTTCTGAAACAACGGCGCGGGACCCACTACCCGTTTTTCGGTCAGTGTAGCCTTGATCTCAAGCGCATTTACCACCGCCTGGCCGCGAAAGTGGTTGTTCGTAATTACGTAAGACTCCTTCGTCTTCGCCGCAATCTCCTTAATCCGAGCAATCCACGGCTCCAACTCATCGAGTGAATAAAGATAATTGTAGCGGTCGTCTCGCGGCGCTTTTTCTCTGAACCAGTCCTGATAATTCCTGCCGTGTAGCCGCACATAGCCAACCTGAGAAGTGGACAGGGCCGCGGGTTTGATGGATTTACTGAAGAGCGGTTGATCAACATTGCAAATTCCCACCCCCAACTCTTCCAGCCATTCGTAAATCTGTGGGTTGTTCCATGATGAATGCCTGACTTCGAGCGCCAACGGATAGTCTTTGAACCGGTCCAATAACTTAGACAAATAAGCACGTTCTTCATCAGTGTTCTTGAACGACCAGGGAAACTGAAGCAACACGGCGCCCAGCTTTCCCACATCCACCAGTGCGTCCATCCCTTCGCGCACAGTACGCTCGTCTTCGGCGGTCGCCCTGCCGCGTTCATGCGTGAAAACCCGGTGCAGTTTTGCCGTGAACATGAAATCAGCGGCCTCGGCAACGCGGCTCGCCCACGATTTTGCGGTGGAGGCCGTGAACGGTCGGTAGAAACTGCTATTGATCTCGATCGTGTTGAAGAAGCGCGCGAGATATTCGAGCGGATCAAACTTCGCGCCCGGCTTCTTCGGATAGACCGTGCCTTCCCAGTCTTTATAAGACCAGCCGGCAGGTCCAATTTTAACTTTGTTAGTCATTGTCCCCTACAGCCTCGAGAATACGCCACGCGCGCGCGCTATCAGAACCGGAAGCGGTAGCGACCGGCCAAGCGCTCAATTTGATGAGCGTAGTTGTTACAGTTGAGCATTGGGCCGGTCGCTACGCGCGCGCGCTATCAGAACCGGAAGCGGTAGCGACCGGCCAAACGCTCAATTTGATGAGCGTAGTTGTTACAGTTGAGCATTGGGCCGGTTGCTACCGCTCCCGATTCTGATACCGCTGGGAGCCCCCAACTTAATTTGGCGACGGCGGCTGTTGTAGCTCGGGAATTTTCGCGATCGTAGCCGCGGGCAACGGCTTGAGTTTGAGCTGTTCCCTAAGAAAAGCAATGCGGTCGCGCCGAGCCGCAGCATTGAGCGCGTGCGGCGCGTCATACAACTCAAACCGTTTCGGCTCGCTAACGACGGCCGCCTGCAGGCGCGCTCGCTCTGGCGTTAAGAACTTCTCTTGCGTGGCGAACTGGAGAAATACAACAGCCGGCGCGGCGTGAGAAACGTACTTGCCCTGGTCGGTCCAGGAATACTTCTCGACAAACGCATCAAATTTTTCCGCGCCCACCTTCTGGCGATACTGCTGGTACTCTGGTGTTTTCATACTCATCTCATCCGACATGGTACCCGCCATCAGGACGAAGGCCTTGAACCGCCGCTCCACCCCGCTAAGGATCGCGCCCACCACCGCATTGTAGCTGTGACCGACGTAGGCAATGCGCTTCGGGTCAACATCCTTCCGCGCCAGCAGTAGGTCAACACCCCGGCGCATGTCAGTTACCTGTTGCACGAGGTCAACACTCTGTTGCTCATTCAGCGGGTCATCGTTTTCCACGTGACCCGGCCGCGCAATCGGGCCGTCGGTCAGCAATGACACCACACCCGCTGGCGCCAGCGCGACCGCTTCATCGAGAAACTCCTTACGATTGAGCATGGGCGAGTTGGGCCAGTACCAATGTCCCCAGATTACCACGGCGAAAGGACCCTTCCCTTTCGGGACGACGAGATACGCAGGCACAACGCCGCCTTTCGGACTGACATAGGTAATGTCGTGGATAGCAACGTCACCGCGACGCTCGACGCCGATTTCTTTGATCCCCAACGGCGCTTTTTGATCGTAATCAAAATGGCGCAACAGATCGGAATCCTGGGCACGGCCTGGCGAAGCGCTAAACAGAAGCGTTCCCAGCAAAAGAGTAATGTGAACCAGACGAAGTAGTGTTGGCATAGTCGAATTGCTCCTCAAACTTCACGTTCCTTACGATAATTCACCAGGATTGACAATAGTGTATCGCGGATGCGACGCTGAGCCGCTTCAACAAACATCGCGAAAGGAGAACCGTTCGTGCGATTGACCGAAATGGTTTCGTGCTCTGGTTGAGCGGCTAAGCTGTCACCGAGCTTACTCGCTCAGGTGTTGAGCGGGCTACCACCACAGCCCAAGGACGAGAATGTCATGGTTGGCTTCGACACGGCCGACGACGCCGGAGTGTATCGACTGCGCGATGACCTCGCGATTGTGCAAACAGTCGATTTTTTCACGCCGATCGTGGACGATCCGTTTGTGTATGGTCAGATCGCCGCGCTCAACTCCATCAACGACGTTTGGGCGATGGCCGGCACGCCGCTGACTGCGCTCGCGATTACTTGCTTTCCGAAGACGGGCGTTGATCCGGCGATACTCGGCGAGATCATGCGCGGCGGATTGGAAACCCTGAACAAGTATGGCGTCACGCTAATTGGCGGTCACAGCGTCGACAGCGCACAGATAATGTTTGGCTATGCAGTCACCGGTGTAATCGATCCAGGCAAGATTGCCACTAACGCCGGCGCGCGCCCCGGCGACGTGATTATTCTGACCAAACCAATCGGCACGGGCGTTATTTCCACGGGAATCAAGTTTGAAAAGACGACTCCTGAAGTCGCCGCTTCGTCGGTAGCAACGATGCTAACGCCCGGCAGATCTGCGGCTGAGGCGATGCGCGAATTTGGCGTGCGTGGAGCGACCGACGTAACCGGCTTCGCCCTACTCGGCCACGCCTGGGAGATGGCTCGCGCGAGTAACGTTACGATACAGATCGATCCCGGCGCCGTACCTTTGTTGGAAGGCGCGCTCGAGCTGGCGGCAGCTGGTGTAATCACCGGAGCGGACAGAACGAATCGCGAATACGTCGGCGATGACATCGAGATCGATGAGTCGGTCAGCAAAGAGATGCGCCGGTTGCTTTACGATCCGCAGACTGCGGGTGGAATGTTGATTTCTATTTCACCGGATTTATCCACTGCTTTGTTGCAACGATTGAAAGAAACCTATACACAGGCGGAGGTAATGGGACGAGTGGTTGCGCGAGCATCACACTCGATCCTGGTAAGATCTGGTTGACTACACGGAGGTATGTACGGAGGTATGAGCTTGGGCTAGGCGGGAACGAGGCAGATCCCTACCCGGTGCGGCACCTGCATGTGAAAGGAGATCGCTCAACGAGCCATCGAAGATGGCGGCAGAGTGTAGCCCCGGGCGTAAGCCCGGGGTTCAGTCGCCCATGAATCCTGAGCCCGCTTTAGCGGGCGACAGACGGCTTGACCAAAGACGGATGTCCATTTTTTGTCGCCCCTCCGGGGCTTGGAATCATTTCAGGCTGTCCCCGGGCTTACGCCCGGGGCTACTTTCTTCCGCCCGCTCTCGCGGGCTCGTTGAATGCCAGTCGTTTGAGTAGAGTCTTGCGTCGCGAGTATTCTGTAGTATCGGAAACTCTCCGAGCTCGGTCGTTCTGCAGGTTTGGCTCGCTCCTTCTTTGCAGATTCTTTTTTTGGAAAATTAGCGATGGTCACCACAATCCAACAAGGCGCTGAATCAAAGATTCGCTTAATTATGAGGCTCTACCAGAGCGTTCGCGCGCGGACGATGCAGCTCGTCGCGCCGCTGGAGATTGAAGACTACGTGATTCAGACCGCGGAGTTTATGAGTCCGCCGCGTTGGCACATTGGGCACACGTCCTGGTTTTTTGAGACGCTGCTGCAAGCTCACCAACCCGGCTATAAAGTTTATTCCGAGGAGTATCTTTTTTATTTCAATTCGTACTATGAAGGGTTCGGCGAACGAATAGCGCGGCCCAAGCGTGGGACCCGTTCGCGGCCGACAGTTAAGGACACGGTCGCGTATCGCCAACACGTTGACGAACAGATGCTCGCGTTTCTCCAGTCACTC
>JBGQJH010000002.1:0-26276 GCA_041498935.1 Pyrinomonadaceae bacterium
ACCAGTAGTTCATCGCCATCTCGTCGCCGACTTCGGAACGTCCTATTACTAACTACGGACAACTGACTACGACCAATCTATTCCGCTCTTAAAGCCTCAATCGGATCGAGCCTGGCCGCTTTCCAGGCTGGGAAAACGCCAGCCATAACTCCGACGCCCATTGAGACGCCGACCGCAATGAGGACAGCGCCAATGGACAGAAAGGTTGGAAAGAAGACCGCGGTAATTACCTTTCCTACAATCCAGGCAATAGTAACGCCCACCGCTCCGCCAATCGCTGAAAGAGTGACAGCCTCAACCAGGAACTGCTTGAGTATATCCATCTGACGAGCGCCGAGTGATTTCCTGATCCCGATCTCTTTCGTTCTTTCGGTGACGGAGACCAGCATGATATTCATGATGACAATGGCACCGACGAGCAACGCAATACTAGGCACCGCGATGGCGACGATGAATATTGTTCCGAACAGCCGGTCCCGGAGTCCGGTAATAGCATCGGGCGTGACCATGCCGAAGTTGTCCTTTTCACCGGCGCCGAGCTTGCGGCGGGTGCGCATCAGGAAACGGGTTTCCTCCACCGCATCGTTGAATAAGTCGTCTGTTTTGGAAGTGGCGACGAAATAAAGAGAGCGCTGACGGATCAGTCCACCGAAATTATTGGCGTAGGTCTTCAGAGGAAGCTGAATGAAATTATCCTGGGGTATTCCGAAAACCGTGCCTTTGGCTGCCTCGACGCCGATAACGCGATACGGCAGGCCCGAGATTGTGATCTCCTGGCCAACCGGGCTACCGGCGGGAAAGAGTTTAGTTGCAACATCAGCTCCGATGTAGGCGACGCGCTGCGCCGCATCATTTTCCGGATCGCTTATGTAGCGGCCGTCGGCGATATCTCGATTTTCGATGTCTGCTATGTTTGCCGTGGCGCCGGTAACAAAGACATCCTGGAGTAACTGGTTACCGCGTTTTACTTCCGACGGCGTGGAACGGGCCTTCGCACCAATCTTTCCGACTAGTGTGGCTCTCTCTTTGAGATACTCATAATCTTCAAGTGTCAGGTCCTTGTTGCGGCGTTGGGCGGCGGCTATCGTGTCGGTGTCTTTGAAATCCTCAAGCGGGTTGAAGCGTTGCACAGTAAAAGACTTGGCCCCAATGCCCGCAATCTTTTCATCAACGTAGGTGTTGAAGCCCTGGATCAGCGAGTAGACCACGACGACAGACATGATGCCGATGATCATGCCCAGCAGCGTTAACGCCGAGCGCAGCTTGTGGGCCCAGATTGCGGCGATCGCAAGTTTAAGAGTTTCGATGAATTTCACGCGAACTTAATACGGATGGCCGCCTGTTAGGGTTGCAGCGAGAGGTTTAGAGTACAAACTTTAGTTTGCGCCTTTCCAAGTCAGCAAGCTAAAGCTTGGACTCCTGCTTGAATCACTCCCATCTAAGCGCTTCAATCGGATCGAGTCGTGCGGCTTTCCATGCCGGCCACAAACCGAAGACTATGCCGACGGCAGCGGAGATGCCAACCCCGACCGCTATCGCCCAGATCGGCACAAAGGCCGGCAGCGGCGAATACCTATTAATCAGGAAAGCCAACAACTCTCCGACAGCAAGTCCAGCCAGCCCGCCAATCGCAGTCAGCACGACCGCCTCGATCAGGAACTGCGACAGTATGTTCAAACGCGTGGCACCCACGGCTTTGCGGATACCAATCTCTTTAGTCCGTTCCGTCACTGAAACAAGCATGATGTTCATTACGCCGATACCGCCAATCATCAAGGCAACAAATGATATGGCAGTGAGCACCAGGGCCGTGGCGCCGGTGAGTTGATTGTAAATATCCAGCAAAGAGTCCTGCGACGAGATGCCGAAATTGTTAGGCGCGCCCAGCGGCACGCGCCGCCGTCGCCGCAGGATGTCGGTTATCTCGTCAATCGCCGATTTGACGTAAGCGCGAGATTGCGGGCGAATGATGACGAAGAAAACCACCTCCGGGAAGGGACGGTCGGGATAGTACTTGTCGAAAGTGCTGATGGGAATGAAAATCGAATTATCGCGCGACTGACCAAAGAAATTCCCGAGCGGCTCCATCACACCGATCACGTGATACGGATTTCCGTTGAGCCTGACGTCTTTGTCGATCGGATCTTCATACGGAAAGAGCGCGTGAACAACATCCACGCCGATAATGCAGACGTTGTCGCGATTGTCCATGTCGAAATCTTTGATGAAACGACCATGTGCCACATACTGCGTATGAACGAATTCGTAGTAAGGCGTGACACCCAGAAGAATCGGAGTGTCTGTTTGTTTGTCCTGGTAGCGCGCCGTCACGGCGATCATGCGATGGATGGGCGAGACGCCGGCGATTGAAGGAGCCTCCCGGCGCAAGGCCTCGGCATCGTCCATCGTCAGATCCTTTCTGTGAATCTCTTCCGGTCCGGGCGGACGACCAAAACTAGGATCAAACTTCGAGAGGAAGATGGTGTTGGAACCCAGCGACTCAACCTGATCCGCAAACGCCTTATTCAGTCCCTGAATGATCGACACCATAAAGATGACGGTGATCACCCCGACACTGACGCCGAGTATGGTCAGCGACGAGCGCAGCTTGTTTGCGCGCAGCGTGTCAAAAGCCATTAACGCCGATTCTTTTATGTCGTCAAATCGCATGGATTAGTAATCAGCTAACAGCAATCAGCAGTCAATAGTCAGCACACGGAATTCAGCGGTGCCGGCCGTTCTTCTCCGGCTGATTGCTGACTGCTGTTTGCTCGTACTCACTCCGCCCGCAGCGCCTCAATCGGATCGAGGCGCGCCGCGCGCCAGGCCGGCCAAAGACCGCTTATGATTCCCACTACCGACGAGACTCCCACTCCCAACACTGCCGAACCCACGCTCATCAATAGGGGGAAGCCTATCAGTGCGGCGATCAGGTAGGCGAGGCCAAAGCCTGTGAGCACGCCGATCGCCCCGCCAATCGCAGTTACCATCACCGCTTCGATCAGAAACTGCGTCAGGATGTCCTTTCGCCGTGCCCCGATGGCCTTACGTATGCCGATCTCTTTGGTCCGCTCCGTTACGGAAACCAGCATGATATTCATCACCACGATACCACCAACCACCAGCGAGATCGCGGCTACGGCAATGGTGACGATGTAGATATTGGACGTTGCCTTGCCGTAAAGATCGAGGAAGACGTCCTGAGTTTCCAAAGAGAAACCTTCGTCGTCCGCTTGGTTAAATACTCCGCCGCGCCGGTTGCGCATAACCGTGCGCACCTGATCTTCCGCGGCCTCAAGTTGCCCGGCAGCCGGCACCTGGATGAAGACTACGATCGAATCGCGCGCGCCATAAATTTTTCCGTAAGTGGAATAGGGAATATAGGCCACGCTGTCTCGCGAAGCGCCGAATATGGAACCGAGCGGCTCGAGCACGCCGAGGATTTGAAAGGGACGGCCGGCAATTCTTACTTCCTGGCCGATCACGCGATCCGCCGAAGCGCCGCCAAAAAGATTTGTCAGCACGTCGGGGCCGACCACGCAGATTTCCCGGCCGGAGACACCTTCAGCTTCGGTCCAGACGCGGCCGACGTCGATCGAGCGGCCGTCAATATCAAACATCGTGGTTGGGGTTACACCGCGGATGTTCACATTCTCGAACTTCTGATCGCCGTGTTTGACAGTCTCTCGCACGTTCGCCGCCACGCCCACGCGCCAGCAAGCATTGCAAAGGCGAGCGATGGCGTCCGCGTCTTCATTCGTAACATCCTTGCGCTTATTGAATTTTACAAACTCTTCGCGCGACTTGATGATCTGCGGACGCTTTGAGATTGTGAATACTGTGGAGCCTTGCGAGGAGAATGTGGTCGCGACTTTATTGTCCAAACCCTGGATGATGGTGACCACCGCGATAACAGCAGCGACGCCGACTACTATGCCCACCAGCGTGAGGGCCGTGCGCATTTTGTTTGACCGGAGACTGCCAAGCGCAACGAGGAATGCCTCCCATAACGCCGTCAGACGAAAAAACGACAACGAACGTTTTCCGACTGGAGAAACCGCTCGTTCTGAGGAAGCATCGTCTGGTGGCCTTGTTTCGTCGGGAGTCATCGCAAGGAACAGAAGGCACTTGCTTGCGGCCTAATCGCTATCTGATTTTCTCGTCTTTTTCGATTAAACCGTCGCGAATGGAAACGACGCGGTGCGCGCGTTTAGCGATGTCAGCCTCGTGCGTGACGACGATGATCGTGTTTCCTTCTCCGTGCAACCGCTCGAAAAGATCCATGATCTCCATGCTGGTGTGTGTGTCGAGTGCGCCGGTTGGCTCGTCGGCGAGAAGAATTGAAGGGTGGTTAACTAATGCCCGGGCGATCGCGACGCGTTGACGCTGTCCTCCGGACAGCTCATTGGGACGGTGCGTTACGCGGTCGGTCAAATCGACGGCCGCGAGAGCCTGCTTGGCCATCTCGTGCCGCTGGGCGGAGCCGATACCACCGTAGATCAGGGGCAGTTCCACGTTGTGAAGCGCCGTTGCCCGAGCGAGCAGATTGAAGGTCTGAAAAACAAAGCCCACTTCCTGATTGCGTATGCGCGCCAGTTCGTCGTCGTCCATTTCGGAGACGTTCTTGTCGTTGAGCCAGTATTCGCCCTTGCTTGGCGTGTCGAGACAGCCAATGAGATTCATCAACGTCGACTTGCCCGACCCGGAAGGGCCAATGATCGCGATGTACTCGCCCCGGGGAATGTCGAAGGAGACGCCGTGAAGCGCATGTACTTGTTCGGAGCCCATCTGGTAGGTTTTCCAGATGTCGCGCATCGAGATGAGCGAGTTGGCGTCGTGCGGCCGAGTCGGCGGCGGCTCTGCCGTAAGAACGCTCGGCGCTGACGGTGATACGAGTGTGACGTCGCTCATTAGCTGCCCTCGTTGGCGTTGGCGTTGGCGCCAGCCTTGCGTTCCTGGCGCTTCACAGACATCCCGTCTTTCAGCGTTTTCAAGACTCGGCTTGGGCCTCTAACGATTTCCATGCCTGCCTTCACGCCACTCGTTACTTCAATATCGGCTTCGCCAGTGATGCCGGTTGTTACCTCGATGAATCTCACCTTGTTACCTTCAAGCAGGTAAACGCCCTTTACGCTTTTCGGTTTTTCGCCGTTCGTCGGCGTTGGCACGCTGCCGGCCACCGTAGCGCCGGGTGAGGGAGTGGCAGGCGCTTTCTCGACAATTGCTTCGAGGGGCACGGCAACTACATTGTTCTTTGTCTTAGTGGTGATGGTTGCAGTCGCGCTCATGCCTGGTTTGAGGCCGTTGCGAATCTCGTCAGGCATATCGCGCAGTTCAACGGTAACCTTGAACTCCTTCGCTTCCTGGACGTTCACGCGATTCGAGAGACCGCCCTGAGTGTCTGACTTGGAAACGGCCAGCGGATTCTTTTGCGTGACGACCGCAGTAATTTCCTTTTCCCCGAGTGCGTCAACTTTGACTTTCGCCTGCTGCCCAACCTCGACGTTGGAAATCTCCGTCTCATCTACATTGACTTCCACATTGATCGTAGACATGTCAGCAATGGTCATCAGCGGCGTGGTAGACAAACCAGCCACGGCATATTCACCGACGCGAGTAGGAATGTCAGCGACGACGCCGTTGAGCGGCGAGAGCTGTGTGGCTTTCGAGCGTTGACTCGACTGGCCACGCAGCAAAGCCTGCTGCTGATTGGCGCGCATCTCTGACGACTTGATTCCTGTTTTTGCTTCCTGGACCGCGATCTTTTGCAGGTTGGCTCTTTCCATCGACTCTTTGACGGCAATTCGCTGCGACTCCAGGTTTGCCCTGGCTGTTTGCAGGGCGATCTTCGCCTGATCGAAACGATCACGCGCAGCGTCGTATTCAGAGCGCGAAGCAACCCCGGCCTCGATCAGATCGCTGTTGCGTTTCAGTTCTCGTTGGGCAGTATTCAAATCGACCTGGGCGCGATCGACCGCCGTCTGCAAAGCAACTAACTGCTGCCGGGCCGATGCGACTGATGACTCCGCGACTACCAGACCCTGCTCCGCGTTAGAGACGGCATTGCGCGCGCTCTGGATGTCGTTGATAGCCTGCTGTGCCGCTGCCCATTGCGCTTCCTGGCTCGACTGAAGCTGCGTCGGATCGACGCGTACCAGCGGCTTGCCCTGCACTACTTGATCGCCGGCGTTCACATAAATCTCTTCGATTCGCCCCGGTACTTCGCTCGTAAGTTTGATGTAACGAACGGGTCTCACCTCGCCGGAGGCAGTGACCGTTTGTCGCAGTTCGGGTTTGACCTCCAACTTGACTGTCGTTACTTCCGCTTCGTCTTTGCGGCTGGCAAATACGCTGATGAGGATTATTAACGCCAATACGACGACGGCCGCGATCGCGATAATGATCTTCTTCTTCCGGTTTAAGGCCATAACTTGTTCCTTAGTTTCAGGGGGTTAAGTCTTTTAAAAGTGCTGCCAAACTATCAATTTTGCGCGAAAACCTGCCGGTTTCGGAGCCAATCAAGTTCGAGTAACTCTTACGTCCAAAAACCGCAAACAGTTTCAATTAAGGCCGGGGCGAAGCAGGTGCAGGAGGCTGGAGAAAGAGCACCGTCGTTCTCAATCTGTCACCGCGCAAATGCCGACTTGTCTAAGCGTAACCCTGTAATCCTGCAGCCTGCTCCCGCCTCCTGCACCTGATCGCCACAACTCCTGCCGTCTGCTCCTGAATTAGCGACGTTGGCGAGTCGATTACTTTCGCGCTAGAATGACCCACCGTTTCTGGAGACTCAGTTCTAGCGTACAACCTGAGAATTTATCGCGGATTGGGTGCGGGTCGCAAACTTCCGAAAAAACCATGATTACGTGTGAAAGGTGCAAAGCCTCAAACCTCGATGGCGGGCAGTATTGTGATGAATGCGGCGCGCCCCTCCGACCTAATTCGCGACCTAACTCCGGGCCCAATCCCTCAGGCGTAAACATGTTGAGAGCGGACGCAGAGGGACAGAACGGTTCACATTCACCGTCGCAAGTCCCGCAGCCCGAGGTTGCGGCAGGAAAGGCCGGCGCTGCGGTCAATCGTTCGTCAGCGGTTAATTCAAGCGAGAAGGCCCACGCGAGACTGGTGATTGAGCGCGGCAAGTCAGTAGGCAAACAATTCATGCTGAACTCAGCCGAATCTCACATTGGGCGATGGGACGCTGACGGCGGAATTTTCCCCGACGTAGATTTAGATTCTGAAGACCCGGAAGCGAAAGTCTCGCGGCGCCACGCTCGCATTACGTTGAACGACGGGAAACATTTTCTGGAGGATCTGGGTTCTACTAACGGGACGTTTGTTAATCGCGGCAAGAGACTGCCGCCGGGAACGCGTCAGCCGCTGAACGACGGCGACGAGATTATTGTGGGAAAGACTTTTCTGCGCTTTCATGTGGTTAAGTAGTTGGCGTTAGACCAACCTCAATTGGGTTTGAAATCAATGGCCGAGTGTCTCAAATGCGGTACGGCAACGGTGCCCGGTGAACCTTTCTGCAGCAACTGCGGAACGAAAAACCCGGTCGCCTCGAAGGAGGCGAAGGAGGCGAAGGAGGCGAAGGAGTCATCCAAGGCCACCGAGAGCGCCGACGATAGCAGGGAAAGCAGCGGCGCGGCCGTGGCCTTGTCCGCAGAGGCAGCTAGCGAAGCGGCGAACGAGGAAGCAGGCGACTCTGCAAACGAGGCTGCAAATGAGAGCAGTGACGACCTTGTCTCATCCGGTTCTTTGGGCGGCAGCACTACCGGCGAAGTGCCCGTCCCGGTCAAACACACAGTCAAGAAGGGTAATACCGGTGGCCAGCAGTCCACCATCAAACAACTCGATCCAGGCAGCGTCTTAAACTCTCGTTACGAGATCGTGCGACGGATCGGCGGCGGTGGGATGGGAGCCGTTTACCTGGCCAAGGATCGCAACCTGGGCGACGCGCCGCGGGCTGTGAAAGAAATGGTTGAGTCGCATCTCGATCCGGCGCAACACGAAAAAGCGATTGGAGATTTCAAACGAGAGTCTTTGCTGCTCACCTCGTTGGAACATCCATCGATTCCCACCATCTACGATTACTTTTACGATGAACCGCTCGGACGTTTCTACCTGGTAATGAAGTTTATCTCCGGTGGCGATCTCGCTTCGCGACTGCGCGCCGCACCGGGTGGACGGATCGACGAGAAGACTGTCGCCGATTGGGGCATGCAGGCTGCGGACGTGCTTGAGTATCTTCACAGCCGGCCCAAACCGATCATTTATCGCGATCTCAAACCGGCAAATTTGATGATTGACGGCAACAGCGGTCGCGTGATGCTGATCGACTTTGGAATTGCTCGCTGGGTGAAGCAGGAGGAGAAAGGCGTGACCGCGGTAGGGACTATGGGTTACGCGCCGCCCGAACTTTTTGGCGGGCGAGTCGAGCCGCGCTCGGATGTTTACAGCCTGGGCGCCACCCTGTTTCATCTGTTAACCGGTTCCGACCCACAGGATAATCCGCTCTTGATCTTCGATTTCCAAAAGAACCCGCGGCCGCGTCAGATTACGCCATCGATGTCGAGCGAGATGGAGCAAATCCTGATGCGGTCGGTAGAGTATAAACTGGAGGATCGGTTTTCCACGGCCGGAGCGATGCGCGACGCCCTCGCGATTCATCTGGAAAAATTAATGACGGGACAGGTCAGCTACGGCGCCGCTTTAACGCAGATCGGCGGCGAGACCGTGCAGGTGCAAACGGTCTACTGCGGTTTCTGCGGCGGACGAATCGCTGCCGACGACATCTTCTGCGCGCATTGTGGCGCGCGCCAGCCGATGGCCGGACTTGGCTCGAGCGCGACCTTAAGGGCCGCCCGCCCAACCGCTAAACTGGTGGTGGCAGGGACAACTGAGTTGGACGCCTCCTTTGTCTTACAGAAAGACAACAACCTGCTCGGCCGGACCGATCCACATTCAAACGTTTTTCCGGAGATCGATCTTTCTCGCTTCGATCCCGAAACCAAAGTCTCTCGCCGTCACGCGAGAATCTGGCGGGAGGGGGAAACGTTTCTCGTTGAGGATCTGGGCTCGGTCAACGGAACCGTAATTAACGATTCCGTCAGACTCGCGCCGCGCCAGCCGCGAGTTTTAGACAGCGGCGATAAGCTTCGCCTGGGCGAAACAACGCTTCATTTTCTGTTAGGGTGAGTTGGTCCGAGCGCAAGCGTTGCGCTTAGTTAGTGAGCAAGAGGAAGAGATTTCCATATCACATTTGACATTTTTCATTTGCCATTTCTCTTGAGATTGTTTTGAAATGGAAAATGAGAAATGATGAATGGAAAATCGCATTACCAGGTGAAGTGACAACTGAATTAGCCACCACCGACCAGTGACCGCAGACAACTGACCATCGACAAACATTAATGACAGCCAGAGTTGAAGCAGCACCACCCCAGGCAAAGTTGCAGTCCCGCCCAGCGATGCAGAGTTTCGCCAGGTTTCGTGCGCCGTTTTCTTTAAGGTGTGGCGCAATCCTGATCGATTACATCGTCCTGGTGGCGATCGTGGCTTTTAGTACCCTGGCGAGCCGCTTGTTGGGCGGCGGCGCGCGCTCGGCGGGCAACTCCTCGGAGACCGTGGGAATTATTCTGGCCCTTGTGATCGCGGCGCTGGATCTTGGAGTTCTTCCCGGGCTGACGGGATTGACGGTTGGCAAATGGGCTACCGGCCTGCGCATCCTGCGAGGGGACGGAAAAGAAATCGGAATTGGACGCGCGTTTCTCCGTCACTTTGTCGGGTATCCACTTTCTTTTATTACTCTTGGCCTGGGGTTTGTGGTGGCCGCATTCACCACGCGGGGACGCGGGCTGCACGACCTCATCGCGAACACGATTGTGGTGCGCGATTGGCCGGCAGTAGCAGTTCCCGGCCCTGGGAGCGAACTGAAACGGATCTGAGATCTGAGATCTCAAATTTCAAATCTGAAATCAAAAAGCGATGCCTGAGCTAATAGTGAAATATCCCGACCGCGCGCCCGACCGCTTCCCGCTGGGACGACTGCGAATCACACTCGGCCGTTCCGCTCGCAACGATTTGTGCATTCCCGATCCCTTCGCGTCGCGAGTGCATGCCGAAGTGCGCCGCGAGGGCGAGGAGTACTACC
Source organism: Pyrinomonadaceae bacterium (assembly GCA_041498935.1). Classification (GTDB taxonomy): domain Bacteria; phylum Acidobacteriota; class Blastocatellia; order Pyrinomonadales; family Pyrinomonadaceae; genus PSRF01. The sequence continues at coordinate 10,154 of JBGQJH010000002.1, forward strand.
TTCAGGATCTCGGTTCCGCCAACGGCACACTTTACAACGGCGGCACAGTTGAAGGCACCGTGCCTCTAACCGCCGGCGGCCGCATACAGATCGGCGAAACTGAAATCGTTTTTGATGACGGCACCTATCACTCGAGCATGGGCGCCACCATGATCACGGACAACTCCTCCACGTCGCTGCCGGAAGCAACCATCGCCCTCGCTTCCGGTGACCGAACCACCTCGGGTTTACTCGAAGCGATTGAAGATGCTCGCAAAAAGCCCGAAGAGAACGTTGTTGCACGCGTGGCTCGCGAAGGCGACTTGCTTGCCTTGATCAGCAAAGTGGGTATCACGCTGCTGAGTTCCTCCACACTCGAACAAACTCTCGAACAGATCGTTTCCCTGGTTTTCGAGGCTGTTCCCGCGGATCGTTGCCTGCTCATGATGCGCGACGGCGCCAGTGAGGAATTGAGAGTGGCGGTGGCGCGTTTGCGCGATCGCGTTGGTGAAGTCGGAGAAATACGCGTCAGTCGCAACGTGATGGACGAAGTTGTTATTAAGGGCAAGTCAGTATTGACGTCAGACGCGCAACACGATCCTCGCTTTGCCAGCGGCACCGTTGTTCTGCAAGGCGTCAGGTCGGTGCTCGCTGTTCCCCTGGGAGTTTCCGAGAAAGTCTTCGGCATCATTTACGCCGATTCACCAATCGCGGAAGGAAGGTTTACCGAGGACCACCTCAAGGTCTTGACCACCCTGGCCTCGGTCGCGGCGATTCGCGTCGAGAACGCGCGGCTGGTTGAGGCGCGCTTCCAGCAGGAGCGGCTGGAGCGTGAGCTGCAACTGGCCATGGAAATCCAGCAGCGTTTTCAGCCCACCGCGCCGCCCGTAGTGCCCGGCTATGAACTCCAGGGCATCAGTTTCCCCTGCTATGAAATCGGCGGAGACTATTATGATTTCATTCAGCGCGAGGATGGGCGTTTGGTTATCGCGTTGGGAGACGTTTCGGGCAAGGGCACTGCCGCCGCGCTTTTGATGTCGTCGCTGCATGCGGCCATTCATGCGCAGACCGGATCACACGATACGCTGGTGAAAACAATCTCGGCCGTCAATCGTTACCTCGCGGATAACATTCCACCGAATCGCTTTGTCACACTTTTTTATGCCGAGCTCGATCCAGAATCCGGCGCCCTTTCCTTCCTAAACGCGGGTCACAATCCACCGCTTATCATTCACGCTGCCGGGACGGTCGAGCAGTTGGCTTCGGGCGGTTTGCCCCTGGGAATCAAAGCTGACGCCGACTACCGCGAAGGTCGCACAAACTTGCAGATGGGCGACGTGCTCGTCATTTATTCCGATGGTGTGACGGAGGCGGCTAGTCCCAGTGGCGAAGAGTTTGGTCCAACAAGACTCTACGAAGTTGTCTCGCGCAACGTTGACGCTTCAGCGGCCGGAATTCGCGATCGCATCGAATCGGCATTGACAAAATTCTCCCAGGGCACTCAGGCGGCTGACGATATTACGCTCGTCATCGTCAAGCGCCAGGCACAGACCAGGCAACTCTCGGCCAGCGGCGCGGGTTTGCGCGACTAAAAGCCGTATCAGAACCGGGAGCAGTAGCCACCGGGTCGTGGCACTCAAGTTGGACTTGGCTCGCCCGATTGTGCCGCGGTCACCAGTGGTGAAGGTCCTTTTTTCCATCCTCGAACCTCGCGCTCCGAACTGACCCGGTCGCTACCACTCCCGGTTCCGATGACCCCCGCGCTTTTCAAACTCTAGTCAGTGGCTTTTCCTTGCAGCAGCGCGTCGCAGGGAAGTGTCTGCGGGCCGCCGTCATTGCAGATTGCGAATGACGCGCCCGGGTACATCGTCACGCCGGCGAATTCGCCCCTGGCGTTGATGATGTAAAAGTTGATGCCAAAGTTTGGATTGCCCTTGCTGTTTAGCAGCCGCTTCTCAATCGTGTTTGCCTTGATGCGACGCAGCGCTTCCATGCCCGCGTCTTTTGGATGGCGACCGCCACGCATCTCCTCGACGATCAGAAACGAACAGAGATTGTAGAGATTCGCCTCGCCGCGTCCGGTTGAACCGGCGGCGCCGACCGCGGCATCTACGTAGAGCCCGGCGCCCAGGATAGGCGAATCGCCGACGCGCCCGGGGATTTTCCAGGCCAAGCCGCTGGTGGTAGTCACACCGCAAATCTCGCCTTTCGAGTTGATGCCGTCGCAGTTGATCGTGCCGTAGTAGTGCTCACGATCGATCAGACCCTCTTCGACCATCTTCATGCCTTCGCGACGCCAAACCTCCGCGCGCGTTTTCGGATCGAGATAGTGGGCCGGATCGGTGCGACGTTTCCACTCGAGCCAGAGCTGGCGCGAATGATCTGTGTTTAGATCGTCTTCAATCTTGAAACCCATACCGCGCGCAAAATCCTGAGCACCCTTGCCGACCAGCAAGTGGTGATCGGTATTCCCCAACACCGCCCTGGCCACCAGCGACGGGGTGCGCACACCTTCGAGCGCAGCCACCGCGCCGGCGCGCTTCTTTGGCCCGTGCATGCAGGACGAGTCGAGCTGCACGACGCCATTCGCGTTTGGCAAGCCGCCGTAGCCGACACTATCGTCCAACGGATCGAGCTCCACAATGTTCACGCCGGCGATCACCGCATCGAGCACGTCTGCGCCTTGCGTGATCATCGTAAACGCCTTCTGCACCGCCGTCACGTCCCCACCATTCTTGAAGCGATTACCATTGGCCGACGAGACGACGATTGGTTTGACGTCACTCTGGACCAGGATGTTGGGAAACTGGAGTACTGACGCTTTGGTGCCGGCCAGGGTAAGCCCGGCGACTGCGCTCGTGCGCATGAAGTCGCGGCGTTTGATTCGCTTCATAAGTTACTTCTCCATTGTTTTCCGAAGGAGTTCAGCGGTTCGAGACAACCAGGGCAGACTTCTCGGGTGAAACTAACGGCGAGTGTGCAACAACGCGCGCTCGATTACTGAGGGCAGCTTCATTGAATGAAAGCGATTGGATGAATAGGCATAGTCCTCACCGCTCTCATCGACCACTCGGACCAACCCATGTGCTTGAGCATCCTTGTCGGGAAGGATACGGTAGAGCTTCCCGAGTTCGAGCGAAGCTTTGTATCCTTCGTTGTCGATGCAAACAGCAAACTGTGCATCTCGACTACGCTTCCCAGTAATTTCTCGCGCCCGTTGCCGCGCCGGGGCGACCGGGTCATTCTTATTAGATTCTTTCTTCATAACTAATCCAGAAATGGCAACTTCAATTTGAATTCCTTTTTACCGATTCCATGAGCTTCGTACCAGTGAACCTCTGCCAGGCGTATTCTGCGATCCGGGAGTCGAACGCTTGCGATTCCTTTGCGCTTTCGCCAGCGGCCAGGTCCATAAGCTCTTTTTAAGCGAGCACGATCGCGAACTCCCGTTCCCGAAGCGATCGTTACGATCTCGGTCAATTCTCCAATTATTTCAAAGTCCATCTAACAGCATGATGCCAACTAGCTCTCAAAGATTCAAGAGTAAGAGAATCGGCTGGCCCTAATAGCTAGACTAGATTCTCCTTAATCCGCTCAGCCGTCTTTGGGCCAATGCCATCCACGAGTTCGAGGCCTCCGGCGGCGACGAATTCTTTAAACGCTTCGCGTGAAGATACTTTGAATTTCTGATGAAGCGCAGCGGCGGTCTTGGGGCCGATGCCCGGAATGTCCAGCAAGTCGAGCACAGTCTCCGGCGTTTCCGCAATGATCCTCTCCCACGCGTCGAAGGTGCCGCGATCGAGAAGTTCTAAAATCTTGCCGGCGATCGCTTTGCCCACTCCGGGAATCGCTTGCAGGCCGGCAACGCCTTCTTCGGAAGCAATCTTCTGCAATGGCGTCGGCCAGGTTTCGATTGCTTCAGCCGCGTTACGATATGAGCGCAGTCGAAACGGATCGTCGCCGCGAATGTCCATCAGAGCGGCCAGGCGGTAAAACCTTTGCGCAATTGCTTCGTTGTCCATTTCCTCGCTGACGTGCTGTGGAGGATCAAACCAGAATTTATGTGTACGGAGTGCTTAGTCTACGTCCATACTAAGAGTGAAATCAAAGACAACAATTCATGAACTGGAATAAGACCCGTGCTATCCTGTCGTGAAATTCCAATCGGAGGCCGCGAAATGAACTCAAGAAGACAATGGCTGGTGGGACTCTCCAGCTTCGGCGCGGGAGCGATCTTGCTTGGCTGTAATAAACGTGCGACATCCGAGTCCGGGGAAACAAAGAGTGAGAAGGAAGGCGACGAGGCCGAAGTTACGGCTACTGAAGATCTGATGCGCGAACATGGCATACTCCGCCGCGCTTTGCTTGTCTATCAGGAAACAGCAACCAGGCTAAATGGTGGTGTTGTCATTCCGTCGGTACCGCTACAGAAAACTGCGAAACTATTCCGTGCCTTTGGCGAGGAGTATCACGAAAAGAAACTCGAAGAGGCTTACATTTTTCCCGCAGTCAGGAAAGCTGGCGGAGCGGCAGGAGGCTATGCTGATGTTCTGATCGCTCAACACCAGCGCGGCCGCGAAATAACCGACTTTATACTCACCGCCACGGCCGGCCCGAAAATTTCTACCAACAACGCTAAGTCCTTTGCGGCGGCGCTCGAATCCCTGGTGCGCATGTACGAGCATCACGCAGCCATCGAAGATACTGAGGTGTTTCCCGCCTGGAAGCAGACCCTCAACTCCGAACAGCTCGATGAGATGAATGAGAAGTTTGAAGACATAGAACACGAGCAGTTTGGCGAAGACGGTTTTGAGAATGCTTTGAAACAGATTGCAGAGATCGAACAGAGTCTGGGCCTGAGCGACCTGGCGCAGTTTACTGCTCCTGCACTACTGCCGGGGGAAAGTTAAGCTACAATCATCGTTCCGGTGCCGCTGTCGGTAAAAATTTCCGTGAGCAGGGCATTGCGCGCTGTGCCGCTGAGAATATGAGCGCTGTGCACCCCGCGCCGGAGTAGCGCGGTAATACTCTGAAGCTTGGGAATCATTCCGCCCGTCGCCGTGCCGTCGTTAATCATCGCTTCCGCTTCGTCCGCCGTGAGTCGCGAGAGCTTTGTTTCGGGCACGCCCGCTCGCAGATAAATGCCGTCGACATCGGAGAGCAGGATTAGCTTTTCCGCTTGCAACTGCGCTGCGATTTCCGCGGCTATTGTGTCGGCGTTGATATTGAAGACTGTGCCTTCGGCGTCCGCGCCCAGCGAAGAGATGACCGGCAGGTAACCCTGGTCAAGCAACACAGTCAGCAGGCGTGAGTTAATCTTCACCACGTCGCCCACGTGGCCGAAGTCGATTTGAGAGCGTTCACCTGTTTCACGATTCAGGATCTCCTTAGGCGGCCGGCGCTCCGCGTGCACGATGTTGCCGTCAACTCCCGAAAGGCCCACCGCTTCAATTCCACGGTTACGCAGGGCAGCGAGAATGTCAGTATTGATTTTTCCCGCGAAGATCATCTTGGCCATTTCCAGCGTGGCATCGTCGGTAACGCGCCGGCCTTCGATGATTGTTTGCTCGATGCCCATCCGCGAGGCGAGTTCGCTCAACTGTTTCCCACCGCCGTGCACGACGCAGATTCGTATGCCAACCTGATGCAACAAGGCCAGCTCTTCCGCCAGCGAGCTCAAGTTTTCGTGATCTTCAGTGGCTTTCCCGGAAAGCTTGACGACGAAGGTCTGCCCCTGAAACCGCTGGATGTAAGGCAGCGCCTCGCGCAACAGATCGAGACGCAACTGATTGCCGACTTCGTTGGTGTTAGTCATATCCTTAGCAAAGTACTGAGTACTGAGTGCGGAGTACTGAGTTAGTTTCGAGGCTCTGGTTGTTGTTTCTCAGCACTCAGTACTCCGCACTCAGCACTTTCGTTATGATCGCTTTCTGAACGTGCAGCCGGTTCTCTGCCTCATCGATCACGACCGCGGCCGGCGAATCGATGACGCCGTCGGTAACAATCACATTGCGTCGCACCGGCAGACAATGCATGAAGATCGCCTGCCCTTTTGAGGACATCGTGCGCGCCATCTTCTCTTCATCGACAATCCATTTCGTTCGATACTGCGCGCGCTCAGCGATGTCCTTTTCAGGTGCACCGTAAAACTGCTTTGCGCCCCAGCTCTTCGCATAAATAACTTCGGCCCCCTCGAAAGCCGCATCTATATCGTTGGTGATTGCGACACTGCCTCCTGCTGCTGTCGCCTGCTTCCCTACCAGCGCCAGCAACTCTGCATCAAGCTCGTACCCGCTCGGGTGCGCGATCACCACTTCATGGCCCATCTGCGCTGCGGCCAGCGCGAAACTGTTAGGCACCGCCATCGGCAAAGGCTTCGGGTGCCAGGCCCATGTAAGCACCACGCGTTTCGGTTCCGCGCCAAGCTTTTCTCGTATCGTCATCATGTCTGCCAGCGCCTGACAGGGATGATGCATTGCAGACTCGAGATTAATGATCGGCGCCGCCGAATACTTTGCGAAGGCGTTGAGCACTGGATCGGTGCGCTCTTCTTCCCAATTCTTAAGCGCCGCAAAGGTGCGCACGCCAATCGCCGCGCAATAGCGCGCCAGTACGCGAACAAACTCCGCGACGTGCTCAGTCTTATCACCATCCATCACCACGCCGTCGCGATGTTCAAGTGTCCAACTCGAGCCGCCCGGTTCGAGGACAACTGGATTTCCGCCTAATTCATAGATACCGACTTGCATCGACGCGCGGGTGCGCAGGCTGGGGTTGAAGAACACCAGCGCGACCGACTCACCGGCAACTGACTTCACTGCATCAGAGCCATTCTTGAAGCGCAACGCCGACTCGATCAGTCCAATCATCTCATCCCGTGAATAGTCGGCCGTTGTTAAAAAGTTTCTCATTTTGGAAAGCCGCTCAAGCAGTCTGGATTTCAACCTTCAAGCTGCCAGATTGCCTTTGCGTGACTTTGCGAGTCCTTAGCGCTCTTCGCGGTCCCGCTTGCTTGAAAATGAAAGAGAGATCAACCGCAAAGGGCGCAAAGGACTCGCAAAGAACCGCAAAGTAAAGCCGAAGCTCCAGCTCTAAACTGCCTTTGGCCTGGGAAATAGTGATTTGCTCAGACCATACAGGCTAATCAGAAGCCAAAACGCTTCCATAAAAAAGGCCGACAAATTAAAACGAAACAGCAGCGAGATGATTACCAATATGGCGCCCGCCGCGTTCAATAACAAATAGCTAACAGCCGAGCTGGACAATTTATCGAGCTGCAAGAGCAGATAAGCAATCACCATCAGCAGCACACCGACATTGCCGATCAGATCAAACCACCTGTAATCCACTTCGAGCCTCCCTGGGGCGAACGCGAGTTAGAGAAGAGCGCCTTACATTTCATTAGTTAACGCGTGGAGGGCTTCAACTAACAGATCCACTTCCGCGCGCTTAAGGCATAGCGGTGGCAGCAGTCTCAACACCTTCGGATCGCTTGAAGTGCCGGTGATGATCTTCCGCTCGAGCAGGGCCTTGTGAACCGGCGCCGCCTTATCGTGAAACTCCAGGCCCAGCAGAAAACCACGCCCGCGCACGGAAACAACTTGTGGCATTTCCCGCAGGCTGTGGCGCAGATATGCCTCAACCGTTCTAACATTTTCCAGCATCCCGTCGTTCTCAATTGTTTCCAGCGTTGCGTTGACCGCGGCCATCGCGATCATCCCGCCGCCAAACGTCGTGCCCAGATCGTTCTCCCTGATGTTCGCGCTGATCTTTTCTGTTACCAGACAGGCGCCGACAGGAATACCGCTGCCAAGCGCCTTTGCCAGCGTAATGACATCCGGGACAACCTGCGATCCCGCTTCGCTGCCGGCAAAAAACCAGGCGCCGGTGCGGCCAACCCCGGTCTGCACTTCGTCGTAGATCAAAACGATCTGGCGCTCGTCACAGAGCTCCCGCAGCTCCTGATAGAATTCCGAACCCGCCATGCGAACGCCGGCCATCGACTGAATCGGCTCGAGCATAATCGCCGCTACTCTTTCATCCGCCAGCGCGCGCACGGATTCAATGTTGCCAAACTCGGCTTCGAAATGGCCGGGCACGTTTGGTTTCCCGAGCTCGCGATATTTGCCGAGAAAAGTGGCGCTGATGGCATCGGCAGTGCGCCCGTGAAAACCACCGGAGAAGGTGATGATGTTTTCGCGTCCCGTAGCCATGCGCGCCATGCGCATCGCATTCTCATTCGCTTCCGTTCCCGAATTACAGAAAAAGGCTTTGGTAAGTTCAGCCGGAGCAACTGAAACCAGTTTTTCGGCTGCCCGCGCGCGCGCTTCCGAGTAAACAAGATTCGAATAAAACAAAAGCTTCCCGGCCTGCGCTCGAATTGCCGCAACCACATGCGGATGGGAATGACCTGTTCCCGCGACTGCATGGCCGCCGTAAAGATCCAGATACTTCCCACCATCGCTGGTGTAAAGCCAAACACCCTCGCCCCGCTCGGCGACGATCGGCATCTTCTTGTAAGTCGCCAGTTGATAGCGCTCTTCGAGTGCGGCGACTGCTGAAAAAGTTGTTAGTGTCTCTGGTTTCATCCGGCTCTTGTTCCGTTTGGGACAATGCTTTCAGGGACTGCCAACACCGGCTGTACGCCATCAGCGTAGCCAATATCGAACAGCATCCCTTCTGAAAGCTCGCCCACCATTTTCTTAGGTTCCAAATTGACGACGAATAGCGCTTGGGTGCCTTCGATGGCTCGCGGGTCAGCGCGCTCCTGCTTCATGCCGGCCAGGATGCTTCTGCGATGGTCGCCAAAATCGACGACCAGCCGGACCAGTTTGTCTGAACCGCTGACGTCTTCCACCGATGCGATGGTGCCAACGCGAATGTCAATCCTTTCCAGCTCGGCAAACGAGATCGGCGGCTTGACCGGTGCAACCTTAAATTCTTCACTGTTCATGGATTAGTACCGGCCAGCAGCAAACCAGTTTTCTCGTCCAGACCAAACATCAAGTTCATGTTCTGCACGGCTTGCCCGGCGGCACCTTTCACCAGATTGTCGATTGCGGAAAAGATAACGACCTGTTGACCGCGAGTCGCGAAACCGAGGTCACAAAAATTCGTCGTCTTCACCCAGTTAATGTCAGGCGAACCCTTTACCGTACGGACAAAAAACGAGTCTTGATAAAATTCGGCAAAGAGCGAACCTAGTTGTTCTTCAGTCAGGTTCATCTTTGTTTCAACGTAGATCGAGGAGAAGATGCCGCGCGAAACCGGGAGCGAATGCGTCATGAAGACCAATTCGCTGTTCCAGTCGCCTACGTTGCCCAACTCCTGTTCGATTTCCGGCACGTGTTGATGCGCGAAAGGCTTGTAAGCGTAGAACGAATTCATACGCTGTGGGTGATGCGTGTTCGCGGCGGCCTTCGCGCCCGATCCGGACGAGCCTGTCTTGGCATCGACAATCACGCGCCCGTTAATCAGTCCATTCGCAACCAGCGGCGCGAGGCCCAGCAGTGCTGACGTAGCAAAGCAACCAGGATTTGCTATCAGCCTGGCGTTCGGTATGGCCTCGCGATTTGTTTCGGTCAAGCCGTAGACAAACTCCGCTTGCGATTGCATTGCTGTGTGTGGTCGACCGTAGTGTTGTTCAAAAAGTTCCTGGTCACGAAGCCGAAAGTCACCCGACAAATCAATCGCTTTCACGTTCTCTGGCAGGTGCGGCACGACAGCCATCGACTGTCCGTGCGGGAGCGACAGAAAGACGCAATCCAGATCGGTCAGTGTCGCCGGATCTTCCGGAGCCGTACAGAAAGACAGGTCAGTTAAGCCATAAAGATTCCGGTGAACTTCGCTGACAGGTTTACCGGCCTGTTCATTTGCCGTAACAAAAGCGATTTCAGCCTTCGGGTGAAACAACAGGATGCGCAGCAACTCCGAGCCGCCATATCCTGAGCCGCCGTAAATTCCGATCCTTATTTTGTTACTGTGCATCATCTGTTACGCTAGGCAGCGTCTTCCCAAACCAATAACGAGGTCCAGGCTACAAGATGCGAAACCTTGCCGTCGTTTTCCTGGTGCTGGCCATCGCTTTCATCGCGATCGGTCTGAGTGGGCAACGAGCCTTTATCTATGTCGGCATCGCTTTTCTTGCTGTAGCGATCCTCCGCTGGCTCCCAAGACGAAGCTAGACATTAACGATAGAACACGTCGCTTCAAGCTTCGACCTGATTAGTTGAAAGAGTTGCGCGCCGTTTCGCCGCGCGTTCGCCGCCGGCACGCCAAACTCCTTCTCAATAAAATCCTGACCCATTTGCGAGTCGGTAACCGACCCCGCAATCACATCTATCTCGATTCCGCGCCGGCGCAACAACTCAATTCCCCCCCAGGCGCCAACATAATCCGACGCGCAGAAGACGAGCCCGACAGTGGCGCCGCGCAATTCCAGGTCTTCGAAAACCGATTCGACGGAGTATCCGCCCAGCAGGCCGTCGCCGAGTTCGATCACAATCAGGTCGGGGGAGCTTTCGTTGAGTCGTGAAATTATTGTCTTCGCCACCGAAGCAAGATTTGTAGCGCCCACGGTCGAAGGCAAACCACAATCAAGAAAACTTGCGATTGCGATGGCGCCGTGGTCCGCCATGTTGAGCGTGTCACGCAAACAAGCGATGCCGGAAAGTTTGGCCGCGGCCACTCGCAAGCCGGCCCGTGTTGCCTGCTTAATCAGTTCAGTGGCGGCGTAAGTTTTGCCGCTGTTCATGCAGGTGCCCGCAATGATCACCAGGGGAGCGGTTTCGCCAAGGCTCGTTTGTGGCGGCAGGGCGGCGTCTGCAATGTTCAGGACGCGGCCTTGCTCGTCGCTCGCGAGGCCGATAACTTCAACCTGAATTGCGTCACTCAAACTCGAATGATGGCCGGTACAACTGCCAATCACGCCGCCCATGTTCAGCAGATGCAGCTGCTCGCCGGCGTTGACGGTTGCCGGCACGTCGCCGACGAAACCCTTCAACGCACGCCGCCGGCCGAGGACTCCGATGAGTACGTCGCCGGGATTGATCTTGGCGAGACGGCCGGTGGGCAGTTCGAGCATGTTGTAGGTGGCGCTGTCAGTCAGCGTGCGCACAACCACGACATCGCCCGCTTGCGGCAAGCCGGAAGCGGAAACAATGGCGACGGTCCGGCCGAGATTCAGCGGAGAAGTTGCGGAACCGATTTTGTCGGCATCGATGAGCCTGACTTGCGGTGGCGCTGTTTCTGACTGGTTCATAATAATCGCCTGCGAACGTTTGGAGGCGGGCGTTGCCCGCCGGTTCAACTCGGCTTGAGACGGCGGGCGGTGCCCGCCTCTAAACGGTCGAGAGCATATCCTTCCTCAATCTCAGCCGCAGCGCATTAAGCTTGATGAAGCCTTCAGCGTCGCGCTGGTTGTAAACTGTGTCCGCTTCAAACGTCGCCACTTTTTCGTCATAAAGCGAATGTGGCGAGCGACGTCCGGCGACAATCGCGTTGCCCCGAAAGAGCTTGAGACGCACGTCGCCGGTGACTTTCGTCTGCGTTTCCTCAACCATCTTTCGCATCAGCTCAAACTCCGGAGCGAACCAGAATCCGTAATAGACACACTCGGCAAACTTCACGCTTAATGAATCACGCAGATGCAGCACTTCCCGGTCCAGCGTTATTGATTCCAGAGCTCGATGCGCGACCTGCAAGATCGTCACACCGGGCGTCTCGTAAACGCCGCGCGATTTCATGCCGACGAAGCGGTTCTCAACCAGATCAACTCGACCGATGCCATGTTCACCACCAAGCTTGTTTAGACTTTCCAGCAAGGCTACCGGAGCAGATATTTCGCCATTGATGGCCACGGGCTCGCCGTGTTCGAACGAAACCTCGACATACTCAGCTTCCGCTTTCGCATTCTCAGGCGAGCACGTGAGTTGAAATATATCTTCAGGCGGTTCGGCCCACGGATCTTCCAGAATTCCACCCTCGTAAGACACGTGCATCAGGTTGCGATCGGTGGAATACGGTTTTTCATGAGTCGCGGTTATTGGGATGTTGTGATCCTTTGAGTAGGCGATTAGGTCGCTGCGGCCCTTAAATTCCCATTCGCGCCAGGGAGCTATAACTTTGATGTCCGGTTGTAGAGCGTAATAAGTCAGCTCGAATCGCACCTGATCGTTTCCTTTGCCGGTGGCGCCGTGGGCGACGGCGTCGGCGCCTTCCCGGCGCGCAATCTCAATCTGGCGCTTTGCAATCACGGGGCGGGCCAGGGAAGTTCCGAGAAGGTAAACACCTTCGTAAACCGCGTTGGCCTTAACAGCGGTCCAGACGTACTCACGAACAAACTCTTCGCGCAGGTCTTCAACGTAGAGTTTTGCTGCGCCCGTCGCCAACGCTTTTTCTTCAAGGCCGGTCAGCTCATCGCCCTGGCCCACATCGGCGCAGTAACAAATTACCTCGCAGCCGTAACGCTCTTTCAGCCAACGCAGCATCACTGACGTGTCGAGCCCACCCGAGTAAGCTAAAACGATCTTATCAATCTTCTTTTCCGGCACTTGCGCTCCCTTTGTCAGTTGTCCGTCGTCCGTTGTCAGTGATTCGAGCTTCCCGTTGAGACCTGCAACTGACTACGGACTACGGACCACTGACCAGTTATCCAAACAACTCCCAAATCTTTTTCATCGCCACGCGTTGTGCCTTCTGATCGCGAACCGCAACGAAGATCGTGTCTTCGCCAGCGAGTGTCCCGACGATTTCCGAAATGACGGCAGCGTCGATCTCGACCGCAACCGCGGACGCGTGTCCAGGTTCCGTTCGGGCTATGACAAGATTGTCGCCAGACAAGTCGAGACTCAGCAGTCCGCGTGCGGCAGCTCCGTTTGACTTAGGCACGGTGTAATGCCCGCGATGCTTTACAATTCCCAGCTCTTCCAGATCTCGCGAGAGGCTGGACTGAGTTGCGGGAACGCCGGCGCGTTCGAGAGAATCGCGCAGCTCGGCCTGGGTGCCGAAAGGCTTACCCCTGATAAGGCTCAAAAGCCTCTTCTGTCGTAAATTCTTGTGCATTTCGCCCCTGCTATGCATTCTACTTGCATAACTCATGCATAGATGCATAAACTAGCAGGCGGGATGGCTTGCGTCAAGCCAATAAGAACTAATGCGATGAGGAGTAGTAGATGACAAAAGGCAGGAACTTATGGGGTGGCCGATTTACGAGCGAAGCCGATCCCTCATTTGCGAGGTTCAATAACTCCTTCGCGTTTGACCAAAGATTGTTTGCGGTGGAGGTGCGCGCCAGTGTCGCTCACTGCAACGGACTGGTTGCCGCCGGTGTGCTCAGTGTTGACGAGGCAGACAAGATCAAAGTCGGACTGGAAGCGATACTTGAGCGAGGGAGGGTCGGGGCGGGCTACCTTGGTGAAATGGAGTCTGAAGATGTTCACTCTTTCGTCGAAGCGCGGCTGGTGGAATTGATCGGAGATGCAGGACGTAAGCTGCATACAAGCCGCAGCCGAAACGATCAAGTTGCCACTGACTTACGGTTGTGGTTGAGAGAGGCGATTGATCAACTCCTGGGCCAGGTGAAATCAACCCAGAAGGCTTTACTTGATTTGGCCGAGAAGAAGCTCGATGCAGTGCTTCCGGGTTACACGCATCTGCAGCGAGCACAGCCCATACTCTTTGCACACTGGTGTCTGGCTTACTTTGAAATGCTCGCTCGTGATCGCGAGCGGCTCGAGCAGACTCGCAAACGAGTCAACGTGTTGCCACTCGGTTCCGCGGCACTCGCCGGCGCTTCGTTTCCAATCGATCGCGAGGCCGTGGCGCGTGAACTTGGATTTGATAGCGTCTCGCGCAACAGTGTGGACGCAGTCAGCGATCGCGATTTCTGTGTGGAGTTTGTCAGCGCCTGCTCGCTTATCATGGTTCACTTGTCGCGGCTCGCCGAGGAAGTGATCCTCTATTCGACCAGCGAGTTTGGTTTTTTCGAACTGAGCGACGCTGTGGCCACGGGATCGAGTTTGATGCCGCAGAAGAAAAATCCGGATTCGATGGAACTGGTGCGTGGCAAAGCGGGTCGCGTGTTTGGCCATAACGTGTCGCTGCTGACGATGTTGAAGGGTTTGCCACTCGCTTACAACAAAGACATGCAGGAGGACAAAGAGGCAGTCTTCGATGCGTTTGACACGACGTACGCTTGCCTCGAAGTGGCGGCGCTGGTTTTGCGAAACGTAGAACTGAATGAAGAGCGAATGCGAGCAGCAGCCTCACAGGGCATGATGAATGCTACCGAGCTCGCCGATTATCTGGTGCGCAAAGGCGTGCCATTTAGAGAAGCCCATGAGATCGTCGGACGAATCGTGGTCAAAGCATTGGAGAAAGGCGTGGAACTCGGCGAGCTTTCGTTAGAGGAACTGCGCTCATTCTCGAAGAAGATTGAAAACGATGTGTTTGAATGTCTCACGCTGGAGAAGACACTGGCCACAAAATCAGTCGTCGGCGGTTCTGCGCCGCAGAGAGTTGCTGGGGCTCTGGCTGCTGCTCGCAAATCTCTGATAACTTAGAACTACCTCGAATTAGACCAAAGCCGGTTCGCCTCGACAAGGCAGCCGGTCCAGTTATTACGATATCAACCCAGCCACAACCGACTCGCGGCTTCGCCGCCTGATGTGCGGAAGGTCTATGACAGTCTATGACCTTCCGGGTGTGCGTCTTGGCTTGTCCGGGGCTAAGCCCCAGTTTGGGGCGCAGTCCCCCCAGGGGTTCTGAGGGCATGAACGGTGGGGCGCAGCCGTCACCGCACATCAGGGGGCAGAGCCCAGGATGCGAGGGATCTTCTCCAGTTAATAGATCACTTTGTCGAGTGCTTTTTCAGTGGAGCATTTACTTGCTAGGACCTGCTTCGGGTTGAATCGTTTCCTGATAAATGTATCGCGCGTCCTGAAGCTTAAGGATGACGGCAGGTTTCACCGCATTTCGCTCCCGGTCCATGCTGATTATTCCGGTCACGCCCGCAAAGTTTTTAGTTTCGGCCAGCGCGTCGCGCAATTCTGGACCTTCAGTAGTTCCTGCCCTTTGAATCGCTTCCGCGAGAAATCTGAGCGCGTCATAAGCCAGAGCACCATGTGCGTCAGGCGTGAGATTGCCGTAGCGCTGCCGGTAAGCATGCGCGAATTTCTGAATTGTTCCAGAAGGGTCATCGGCTGAATAGTGATTGGAAATGTAGGAGCCATTCAGGGCGTCACCGCCCAGTTCCCAAAGCTCCGGCGCGTCCCAGCCATCGGCGCCGAGCAAGGGCATGGTCAAACCGAGTTGGCGCGCCTGCCTGGCAATAATCGCGACGTCTCCGTAATAGCCCGGAATGTAAATCACGTCAGGGCTTGCCGCTTTGATAGCGCTCAGTTGCCCGCGGAAGTCGGCATCGCCTTGCGCGTAGGACTGCTTGACGACCACCTGGCCATCCAGTTTTGCAAAACTAAACTCAAAAAAATCTGTCAGGCCGCGGCTGTAGGGCGAATTGAAGTCGAGCATGATGGCGGCCTTCTTCGCCTTTAGAGTGTTCGCGGCAAACTTAGCCATCACCTCGCCCTGGAAGGCGTCAATGAAGCAGGCGCGAAAGATGTAGTCGCCCGCCTGCGTAACCGCGGGGTTGGTTGAGGACGGGGCTATCAACGGCACGTGCGCCGCCTGCGCCCTGGGTGCTGCCGCCAAACTATTCCCCGAGGCGCCGGCAGCGATGATCGCTATTACCTTGTATCTATCGATTAGTTTACCCGCAACCCGGGCAGCCTCTTCAGGACTTCCTTTGTCGTCCTCGATGACGATGTCGATCTTGTGGCCATTGATTCCGCCGGCCTGATTGATTTCGTCTACAGCCATCAGCACGCCATTCTTCGCTGACAGGCCAAAGTTGAAAGTAGGTCCGGTAAGATCGCCGAAGAATCCAATCTCGACCGTCGAATGATCAGGTGCGTTCTCTTGCTGTCGCGCACAGGAGAGCGCAAGGATTGTCGCGGCAATGAACGTCAGGACAACTAAGCTACTTCGGAGTAGGCTGGCCGCGCGTGGAGCTCGGATTTTTGTTTGCTGTCGCGGAAGGTCGGCAGAAATTTGACGGCTGAAGTTTCTTGATCTACTCGCCAAGGTA
>JBGQJH010000003.1:0-23467 GCA_041498935.1 Pyrinomonadaceae bacterium
GCGAACTCGCGCTCAAACTGGGCCACACGCGGGCCGGTGCCGATCCAGCCAGATTCCAGGCAACGCACGACCTCTTCGATCTCACTTTGCTCAATCCTCGGTGCGCCAAAGACAATGAAGTCGGATGCAGCCATTGCGGAATCTCGAATTGCAGATTTGGATGTTTAAGAAAGGTGAGGCGAGAATTGCGAATTTCGAATTGCGGACTTCGGAATTAGGAGTCGCA
The DNA here is from genome assembly GCA_041498935.1 of Pyrinomonadaceae bacterium. Taxonomy (GTDB): domain Bacteria; phylum Acidobacteriota; class Blastocatellia; order Pyrinomonadales; family Pyrinomonadaceae; genus PSRF01. Next base: position 227 of record JBGQJH010000003.1, read on the forward strand.
AGCAATCGGGATGGCCGTCAGTGCGGACCGCAGCCAAAGTTAAATTTTGCAATTCGCAACTTCGATCTCTTTAGGAGGCCTGCGCGCCCTTGCTGGATGAGTAATCCGACTCTTGGCCTTTGTAATAAGAGTGGTAGTAATAGTCGCTGTATTCTGACGAGCGCATGTGGATGCGGTTCAAGACTACACCTAACACCCTGGCCCTCACCTCTTGAAGCGCCTGCTGGGATCGTTGGATAACTTTGCGCGAGCATTCATTCGCATGGATGACCAGGATGACGCCATCGGCTATTGCCGACAGCAACACGCCGTCAGTGAACGAAGCAATGGGCGGCGTGTCGATCACGATGTGATCAAACGTCGTCCCAAGCTCAACAAGGAGCTTGCGCATCTGCCCGGAGCCGACTAACTCAGCCGGGTTAGGCGGTATCGGTCCCGAGGTCATCAAGTAAAGACCACTCACTTTTTCCTTCTGAACGAGCGCAAGCATTTCAACGTTAGACATCTCGTTTGACAGGATGTTACTGAGTCCGCCTCGATTCTCTATCCCAAACGAAGAATGGACGGTTGGTCGGCGCATGTCGCCATCGATGACCAAAACGCGGGCTCCCGTTTGAGCCAGGCTGACCGCCAGGTTGATCGCGGTCGTGGTCTTTCCTTCGGAAGGCACACAAGAAGTGACCACCAGCGTTTTGGGGGCACGTCCGGGAGATGACAGCAACACCGAGGTCCGCAAGCGGCGATAAGCTTCCGCTAAGGGTGAACGCTGATCAAGATCGAGCAGGAGCGCTGAGTTGCTCCGGCCATTGCCATTGCCATTGCCATTTCGTGTTTGCAGCAGGGACGTTGCCGGGCTCGAGAGCCGGCGCGGCGCCGAGCCCTTCTTGAGAGCAGGGATTGTTGCCAGCGTTGGCAAGCGCAGCACTTTGCTCACGTCTTCAGTCGACCGCACGCTGTCATCCAGGTATTCAAGCATTACTGCCAGACAGACGCCGAAACCAAACGAGAAGATGAAGGCGAGCAGTATCCCCTGAAGGCGATTAGGTCCAATCGGCGTGCGCGGGGGTATCGCGTAATCCGTGACGTGTAAATTGTTGGGGGTGCCGGCGAGAATTACGTCGTTCTCTTTCGCCCTTTGCAGTAAACCGTCAAGCAGTCCTTTGTTGGTTTCTATTTCCTGCTGAATAATGTGGTAATTGATCGCCGCTTCGTTCTGCGTCCGCGTAGCGCCACGCTGCTCTTCGAAAGCGGTGCGCAGCGCTTGCTCGCGTCCAAGCGCCTCATGGTAACGTATCTCGAGCGCCTTTGATTCAGTCGAAACAACTTTCGCATTCGCGTCCTTAATCTGCTTCTCGACTAACGCAATCTGTTTCTCGACCTCTTTAACCTCAGGCCACTCTTCGGTGTTCTCAGTCAATAACTGCTCGCGTTTCTGCTTCAGCGTGGCAAGCTGGGTCTCCAATTCTCTGGCGCCGCCTTCTTTGGCACCGCTCGCCGCCAAAACATCAGCCGCACCCGGCTCTTTATTGACCCGATATGCCGCCTCCGCCATCTTGCGTTCGTTTTCCGCTTCGAGCAACTGCTTGTTCAAACCCGCCAACCGATCGACGACGGTGTTCTGCGCGGCGTCGAGCGAGAGGATCTCATGACCCTTGGCGTAATTGATCAGCCGCTCCTCATCGTTGCGAATTTGCGATTGCAGTTCGGCAATGCGCTGTTGCAGGAAGTCGCCGGTAGTACTGGTGAACTTAGTTTTTTGCTCGAGATTTGATAGCACAAACGTATCGGCGATCGCGTTTGCGACTTTGGCGGCAACCACTGGGCTGGCGTGGTTAAACTTGATGCTGATCAGCCTTGTCCCGGTAAACTGCAACCGCTCTTCCTTTACCGGCTCGACCTTTAAGCCGGCCTGAATTGAGCTCACGTATGGCTCCAGCCGCGTTGCCTCTTGCAGGTCATTGCTGGAACTTGGCGATGCCACATCTTTAATGACCAGTAGTTTACCGTTGTCGGCTTTCTGCCCTGGTGTTTGGGGTGCCGACTTGCTCTCTAAACCGAAGGTGCGCATAAGACGCTGCCAAGCTGTATCACCGGCTTGAGTTCGCAGGAAGTCCGGATTGTTCTCCAGGTCCAGGGTCTTCACAACCCGTCGCAGCAGCCCGGGTTTAGAGATAATTTGCAGTTCGGTGTTGAAGTAGGAAGGGTCCGTGAACGTGTCCACGATGATGGCATTGCCTTTTCCCGAAGTTAAACCCGAAACCGGGCTTTCCGTATCGACCTGTACAGCGCTTTCGGCCAGATAGATGTCGGGCTTGCGTGCCAGCATAACGGCAGTAGTTGCCGTGATGAGCAAAACAATAATTACAATCAGCCAGCGCCGCTTGCTGATCGCGATCCACACGTCGCGCAAGCGGACGCCTTCGTCTATGCGATTGGGCGGGCCATAGCTTGGGTACCTGGCGCTTTCCGCGGACGACGCTTCTAACGGAAGCCCTCCCGAGTTATGGGAAATCACTTCCAGGGCGTTGGGGAGCTCGGATAGATCGTTTGTGTTTTCTTTTTGCTGCATCTCAGCCTTCGGGGTGAATGAAGTTAGTTCATGCTTAGGGAATAACGCGCACCGGCAGTTGCCCAACCGATGGGACGATGGCACTCACTAAGCCACGTAAAATGCTCTTAGTTCCGGAAATAGGCACGTCTACAATATCGTTGGGCAATAACGCCACATCCTCCGCCTGGTTCTTCTGGATTGCTTTCAAGTCAACATTGATTTCCTGTTTGCCGCTACCTGGAAGTTGCCGAATGATCTTTACCTTGTCCTTCTTGGTACTGGGCGCTGTACCGCCGGCTATGGCAATCGCCTTCGAGACGGTGAGCGGCTCTTTCAGTGGGATCGCTAAAGGTCGCAGAACGTTTCCGATCACGTAAACCTGATCCGCATTCGGCACTTGAATTAAATCGCCGGGTCGCACGAATGGATTCGCTTCGGGCAGGGCATGCAGTGTATCGACCAACTTGTATGAAACGAAGCCGGACGTGTCTTCCGCGTTTGCGCTCGACGGTTTGTCACATATAGATGGGCCACCAGCATGCACCACTTGCACCGTCTGGCCGGCACCCTCCGACGGCCCCCCCGCAAAGCTCAGCAATTCTGATAACCTCACTGGTCGCTGGAGCTTGAATTGTGCCGGACCACGCACTGCCCCGATTACGGCCACAGGTTGCGATTGAAACTCCTTGACGAAAACCTCCACGTGGGGTTCGCGCTTGTACTTCAAGTAAAGCCTGGCGATGTTCGCAGCTAGTTCTGCTTCAGTTAAGCAAGCGGCCTGGATGTCAGTCTCGAGCATCGGCATGCGAATCATGCCACTTTGATCCACGCGCACGCCTTCGCGAGAAAGTTCCGGCGCCCTTAACACGCGCACCTCAAGCACATCTCCAGGCCCAATTCGGTAACGTGAATCGGTCACGGCCGAGGGAAGCGACTCAGCGCCGAGCGACGCCGATGGCGAAGTAGACGAGTTTGGCGTCGATGAGTTTGGAATGCCGCCGGGCTGTGTAGATGAGTTGGAAGTGGTGCCGGGCTGTTGCGCTATCGAAACAGCGGAAAACACCGCAACCAAGAACCCGACACAACAGGCACGACTTGAACGAACCAAACCAGTACGGAGACTAGAGCGCCTTTTCATTTTCCTCATAACAGCCTCTCAGTCAATCATCGGCCGATAATCACTTCTTGACGGAATCTATTTTGCGAACCCGCCAAAACTATGTCAGCGTTGTAAAGAATTCCTTTCGAGCACTCAAGCTGACGAGTGTTGTTTCTTTCACTACGCTTAGAATTTTTCGCAGCTAAGAGACTAAGTAACCTAAGCGCCTTTATTCGCACACTCATTCAGTGGCGCGACTACTCTACCAAAAAACAGTAAGAGTCACCCGGAACCCCGAGGGGAAACCTCTCTCGCGAGGCAGCATTCAGGAAGGCCAGCATGATCCGCATTGTGTGCTCTAGATGTGCTGCTAACCTTGTCGTTGTTGAATTGATCTTCCTACAGAAACTTGTCTATCTCCCTTGTTCGAATTGGTCATTGACTCGCAACCATTGCGGAACCAGAGGAGTCTTCGACAGCTCCGCCGACTCAGCTGCAAAGGGGTGGAGCAAACTTCATCTTGCGCCAAGTTTAAATCTACAACATCACATACTAAGTGTTTGGATCGAGTCCGCAGGCTAAGCTGGAAAAGTCTCCCAGAAGGTTAGAGGGGAGTTGATGTCTAGGTGTCTAAGCTCTTTCTAGAATTGATCCCTAGAAAGCCTCACTTCCTTCAACGGGTGATCAAAACTCGCTCCCTTGGGCCTAGGTGACATCCCCTAGTACGCCAAATGATGGCGAGGCAGCGACTCTAAATCATAGTAGTCTTGCTGTCAATCTCATTCTCCCCGCTAGACTTGTGCCTACATTCAGCTTCGATCTCGCTCCACCAGCCGTCGGTTCCCGCTCTCCGAATCGGTACTATAGTCAAACGGGGAATTCGCAAGCATTTCCCCAAAATTAACGCATTCCTACCCTCAGGGGCAGGCCGATCCCCTAATTCTTTCTCTCTTGACCCCTTCGGACTTCGAGTGTTACAGTCTGTTGTGCGGCTTTCAACACTGTTGGCCGCACTGCACGCAGGAGCCAGGGAGCGCTCTGGTTCCGACTCACACATTTCGACCTGCCCCGCGAATAGTTCGATCTCGCCTCAAACAATCTTGCGTTTCCGTAGAGCCATCCGTCGGCTTCAGGCGCGCGGCATATTCAGAACAACGCTCACGGCGCTTTAGCGAGGAAAACATGCTTCATATGGCGATCAATCGTAGCAGGCCGCTTGGCTTTCTGCTTCTGCTCATAACGTCCTTTGGTTTGGCGTCGGCCCAGGTAAGTTCAGTTGGGTCCCATGGCGGTGCGCTGGCTAACCCGCGGGAGACCAGTCTTACGTCGTCGGAGTTGACGAAGGATCCAGCGACGATTCTTGCGCGTTTCGTGGAAGTTGAAACCGAAGGACGCCAGGCCTTGAACCAGCACACCTTCAAACGTGATGTCGTACTCCAAACGATCGGCCGGAACGATAAGGTCACCGGGGAATACATTCGCAACTCGCAATTTCTGTTTGATGACCAGGGCAGGCGTATTGAGCGCGTGCTCTTTCACCCGCCATCCGAGATTCACGAAATGCTGATTACGAAGGAGGACATCCAGGATCTCGCGGGAGGCCAATTGTTGGGTATCGACATCGTCGAAGCGACTAAGTATCAGTTAACGTATGTCGGTCCGGAGACTGTCGACTCGCGCCAACTTCTCGCCATTGACGTTACTCCATTAGCGAAGCCTGATCCCAAACGTATGAAGGAACGCTTCTTTGTAGGACGAGTATGGGTCGATCCAACTAACTTCCAGATAGTAAAAATCAAAGGCGTGGTAGAGCCTCACGGTAAGCAACGCTTCCCTGTATTTGAAACGTGGCGCGAACCCATCAATGGTGCTTTTGCCTTCCCCGTTCGCACTGAGGCTGACGACGTCTTGCATTTTCCGGAGGGCGACGTTCATTACCGGATCAAAGTCAACTACCACGACTACAAGCTGTTTGGCAGCAAGGTTACGATTACCGACGTAGACGAAACCCCGTCCTCCTCATTGACGCCGACCACTAAGCCAGCGCCAAAAAGCAACCAGGAGGTGTGCGTCACAAACCGGAACGCGCCGCCCGTGAGTTCTTACCATTGGGCAGCCGATGCCGAGGTGCAGGTTTACCTGGTCCGTAACATGTTCACTTCAGAACAGCGAGAGGCCATACTTGAGGCCTTGAAAACGTGGACCACGGCCGGCAATGAGACCGCCGCCGGAGTCAAGTTTACATACGCCGGCGAGTCGGCAGGCCTGGTTAACTGTAGGAGCTGTCTTACGGTTACGAGGCGGGATGTATACAAGAATGACGGGAGTCATTATTCCTTCTTCAATCCACTGAGTTCCGAGGAAGGGCGCGTCTTGCTCTCCGCCTGGATCGATCTCGACTTTGCCACTACTAATCCGCATGCGTTGGAGGGTTTTGTCGCGCATGAGCTCGGCCATGGTATGGGACTCTGGGACTGCGTAACATGCAAGAAGAAACGGACTATTATGAATGGTTTTCCCGGAATCAATAAGGATAACGGGCTAATTGCGCCGTCCAGTTGTGACCTGGAAACTCTCAAGAACGTTTACCTGCAGGAAAGGCAAGTTGCGGCGGCCAGTTCCGACGGGGTTAGGGGCGGAGAGAAGGCTCAGACCCGCAGCGCCTTCGCCATGACGCCAGTTACTCTAACCAGTGCACAACCCCGGTGATGGATCTTCAAGGTACAGTCTTTAGTATGGTGGGATCTCTTCTTCAAGTTTCAGTCTATGCGGAGCAAAGGAAATTGAGACGAAGCGTTTCGCTAATATTTGTATCGCTGATGGTTGTGCTGGGAGTTAAAGCTGTTAACGCCCAGAGCAGAAACTCGCTCACTCCGTGCAAGATCGGTCACGAGGCGCCGGCCACTGGCTTCTGGACTTGGGCGTCTAATGCTCGCGTCCAGGTTTATATTCGCTCCGCTGATTTCGATCCTGAGCAACTTCCTTATCTGCTTACCGCTCTGAGTAATTGGAACAGCGTTTCTGAAGAGACGGGGTCGGGAGTGAAGTTTGAGTATCAGGGCAACACTGTACAGCAACGCTCATGCGAAAACTGCCTCACCATCCTGCGGGACCGAGTGTTTGACAAGACCAAGCGTCACGCAACAGAGATTAGGGCCTATAGCGCCAGAGACAACCAGATTATTACCTACGCCACCATCGTCGTCGATCCCGTGCTGACGAATCCAAGAGCGCTTCTGAATGCGCTGGTTCACGAGTTGGGTCACAACCTCGGACTGCTTGATTGCTACACTTGTAAGCGGAAGAGCACCGTGATGAACCAGTTTGAGGCTGTCAATGTGCCTAACGACATGGAGAAGCCCACCTCCTGCGATATCGCTCAAGTCAAGCAGGCTTATAAGGAATTGAGGGTGCTCGTGCGGGCCTCGCCGCCGGACAGAGGGTCCATGCCCGAGGATGAAGGTGAAGAACCAGTTGAAGATGACACGCCCGTAGTTATCCCCACACCAGTTAAACGCCCAGCGGGACAAGTCCGCTGACTTCACTCACAACTTCTGTAGCCAGACGTCATCTAACCAAAGGCGACCGAAGATTGGACAGGCAGGTGCGGAACAGTTCTGACGCTGAAGGCTTATCTGGACGGCGGTGGTCGCATCTCCGGAATCGAAATCAAACGCGTAATCGCCCCAACCGTTGGTTGCTTGAGGCAATTCGGTAGATTGGCCCAGCACGTTGTTACTAGTGCCGTCAATCGCTACTACGCGGGGCAGGCCACCGCTGATGATACCTTCCGTACGAGCCGCAAAGCGCAGTTGGTAATGGGTGCGCGGCTCAACCAAAACCAGTTGCGATATTACCGGCGAGGCCGGATCGGAATCACCATCAAAGTCTACCTTAAGACTGGAACGACCTTGTTTGGGATTAGTGGTATCCAGAGAGAGGTGAAATCCCTGAACCTTGTCGACTGTGCGCCAGCCAAATCCCGGCTCCTGCAAGTCCCCCTCTTCCTCAAATCCCGAATCGATCGTCACGCCAGGCGTACTTCCCTGACGCCCCGTCACCCAGAGAGCATAAGCCTCTTTAAATCGCTTCGCCCTAATGAGCGCCGCTATATTGGCTCGGCGTTCCAGCTCTGGCGCACGACCTGCGGAACGGTTGTAAATGTAAAGCGCAGCATTAAGATCTCCCAGATGTCTCAGGTATTGGCCCAGGAGTTGGTAAGCCTCCGGCGTTTCCGGCTGAATCGCCTGTTCGACGAATTGAGCGTTGCCGCCGGATAGACGCCAGGCTAAATCAATAACGCCCGGCATCAGCGTTGGGTTGCTCATGGCAGCCCGCCGAAGCTCCTTGAAGCCTTCATCTTTCTGTCCCGCCCTCAAGAGAATATTACCCAGCTGCCAATGTGGTTGCGCATAGTATGGAGCGAGGGGCACCGCCTGCCTGGCAGCAGCCACAGCGCCCGCGGTGTCTCCGTTTAGCTCGCGTACCCGAGCGAGACTCAACCACAAAACGCAGTCGTCGGGACGGGCCAGGGCTGCCGCGTTATATTCGGCAGCGGCTCCGGGGAGTTCATTCCTGGCTTCGAGAATTGCTCCGCGCACAAAATGTGCGTCGGGACTGTTTGAGCTTATTCTTACGGCCGCATCTGCTGCATCAACATCATAACTCTTCGCAGCGTAAGCGGAGAGCAGGCTGGAAAATCCCGCCCGCCCGGTATTCAGAGTCAACAGCAGAAAGACGACCACCAAACCGGTGGCCGCGGCGATTCGCCCAATGCGACGCGGCGACTGATTACTGCTTTCCTTGCGGGGCGCCATTTGATCCCTTCAACTAAGGCTAACGAAAATGTTGAAAAACAAGAGCGACTCCACTTCTTAAGGCGCCTCAAAAAAGCTGAAAGGCGAGCTCCCTTTCGGAGCACTCGCCTTTCTATGCCTTGGTTTGCTGCGGTTAAGAATTATGGAGTGGATGGACTCGGATTACAAAAAACAATACAGGCAACCACGCCGCCAGTACCTGCGAAAATTGCGGCAGTAGCGGTCCTGCCAAGACCAAACAATCCGCGTGGGATGGCAGCAGCACCAGCAGGGGGATTACAGCCCAAGCCAGATGCTCCAGCGCCAGCGTTGGCGGCGGCCGCCTGATTAACCTTTGCTGCCTCGCCTGGCTGTAAACAAACATCAATCGTCCCGCCGGTCTTTGGGCTTATCTGGGCACCGGCTTGTGCCGCAACGATCGCACCCTTAACGTTCTTCAAGGTAGTCAGGATCACGCAGCCTTGCGACAAGTTTGCGTTGATGTCGCCTGCGTTACCACTTTGACTAAACTGGATAGTTAGTCTCGTGTTTGGCGCAATGCATAAACTACCAAGAGCGCCGATGTTGATTGTGGCCCCAACCTTGTCGGGAGTTTCAATCGTGGCGCCGCTTGGAATTGTCGCTCCACTCACCGCACTGACGCCGTTAACGAGGATCGGTTGGTTGTCCCGCGTCGTAAGGATCCCCATAAGTTGTTGAGGTCCGGCCGCCGGGGAGGCAACGCCGTTTGGATTGGCGAAGCTAACTCCGATGTAGACCTGACTAACGGCAAAAATAACGAACAGGGCGGATGCCGTAAGGATCTTCTGGTTTCTGAAGTTCATGACTTTACCTCCGAATCAGCGAAGAAATCTTCCGTACTTCACTCCCGCCACCCGCACACAGCCTGAAGGAATAGGGACGGAGTATAACCCTAGTGCCTATGCGCGTCAATCATATAGCGTCAAGGTCCCACGGGGCCAATGCCCGCCGGTAGGCCGGTTCTCGGATCGGGTTCTCGAACCAGCCCGCTTTGAACCGCAATTACGATCAAGGCACAAGAGACTAAAGAGTTAATGGTTACGTGTATTCCAAAATCAACGAAGCTGTGAACGGCCACGCCAAAAAGTCCCGTCAGGGCGCCCAAACAGGCAGCCCGGTAATAAGGATCCGGGGAATTTAGCCGCTGCCGTGCCCTTCTTAGAAAGACCACTGCAAACCAGGCCACCAGAGCGCAGCCAATGGCCCCGCCGCTGGCCAGCAATTCCAGATAATCATTGTGTGCCTGCTGCGGAGTCATTGCCCCAGATGCGTTGTGATACCTGGTGATACTGACCCAGTAACCGCCAAAACCCACGCCGGCAACCGGATGGGCCTTGATCAGTTGCCACGTCGCCGACCAGATTTCCTTTCTGCTGGTGTTGACGTTGTTCTCCATTTCCTGCTGGCTGAAATCGGTGGTGGCTTGTTGAAAGTTAAAAACTACGGGCTCACCGCCCACCCAACCAACACCATAAGCAAACAAGGCGATCAGACACACGCCTAGAAAAGCCCGCACCGCCAGCCCACTAGCAAGGTTCTGAAAACGGCGCCAACGCGTGCCCACCGGGGCCCTCGTTAAGTGACTGATGGGATCAAGCATGAACCCCAGAAAGAGCAACTCGCAGAGTGACGCCAGAATGCCGCCGCGTGAATTGGAATAGATCAGGGCCACCCACAGCAGTGCGCTTACCGATAACAAGACCAATACGCGGCGGTAGCGGCCTATCTCACCGGCAATCAATCCGAGCGTTAGCCCCAGGCACATCTCCATCAAAAACGCGAAGTGGTTTCGGTTAACAAACTGCCCAAAGCTGCGATCCACGATCGTCAATCCAGGAAGAAAGAATCCGGGGCCTTGTTGTAAATTCTTGCGCATTATGCCGAAGAAGGCGCTCGCCACGCCGACAGCGATGATGACGTAGATCAGGTTACGCAAGCGAGCTTTGCTCGCGGTGTAACGAAGTAGCAGTAGAGCCGCCACGATTAGAGCGAATAGCCGGATCGCAAACTGCCGCGTGCCATAGGGGTCCGCGCTAAGAGATGCACCGAGACCCAGTGGTCCAATACCCGAGAACAGCGGCAGCGACTGAAACACTACAAACAAAGTGAGGAAAAGAAGCGGCGCAAACAGTGACAGGTCGTTCGTCGACCAGCTCTTGCCAGTGGAGGTTTCGATCGCTCCGAGTATCGCGATTACGAAAACTACACACTCGAAGATTGCTATCCACCACGGCTGAACCGTTCCGTAAGGGATCGCCGTGAGTGCGATGGTTACCAGCAGAGAAAAGAAAATCAAGCGACCAAGAAAACGAGCGACCGGGCGCGTGGAATCTTGCTTCCGCCCCACGTGCTTCATTATTACGCTTTCCGGTTTCAGATTTACTGTTTCCAAGACTTCATTCACGCGCGAAGCTTCAAGATAAAAGATCAGTGCAGTTTTTCTGCGCGGGCGGGAGCAACCTGACAATGGCTTCGCTCTCGGCAAAGGTGGTTCATGACGCCGAGATTAGCACGCCGGTTTTGGTTAAACCAACCGGCGTCTGGAATTCCGAATTGCGATTTCCAAATCGAAATTCTAAGCGTCAGCTTTTTCCTTGCGAAGGTGGCCGATATGGCGCCAAATCCACCAGCCAACCAGCAACACCGCGGCAATCCCAATCAGGAAATCAAACCGATGAAACCACGTCTTGAGCGTGTCATCCTTGTTCCACTTTTCACCGAGCTTCTGGCCCACGTAAGCGAGCGCGAGACACCACGGCAACGAGCCGGCGAACGTATAAACGACGAATCGTTTTAGATCCATCCTGGCCACACCGGCGGGAAAGGCGATGAAGGTGCGAATACCCGGCAAGAGACGGCTGACAAAGACAATAATCTCGCCGCGCTTTGAAAACCAGCGGTCTGCCATGTCGAGATCACGACGGGAAACCAGCACGTAGCGTCCGTATTTTTCCATCAAGGGACGGCCTCCGTACATACCTACCCAGTAAGCAACCAATGAGCCGAGCACGCAACCTAGCGCGCCGGCGAGGGCGACGGCCCAGAGGTTCATTTGACCCGTAGACACCAGGTACCCCGAAAACGGCATGATGACCTCGGACGGGAGCGGCACGCAGGCCGATTCAATCGCCATCAGCAAAATGATTCCGGAATAACCCAGCAATGAAATTGTAGCAACGATAAAGCCTGAAAGGATTTCGATTATTCGTGCAATCATTAGTTACTAAGTTTCGAGTTCAAAAAAGAAAAGGCTCGGGTGAGCCAGGGAAGGAAAATGACAGGACACAGTTTGCGCTGGAATCAAAATTCGAAACTCCAAACGCGAAACTCGAAACTCTCATGTGGCCCAGCCATGTTGACCTATCAATGGAACAAAAGCGCAGGCGCCATGGTCTTCCTCCTTATATCCGGTTTCGGTTTTCGTAATCCGGACCAAACGTTGCGATTCACGCGAATCCCCTACCGGCACGACCAGACGGCCGCCAACTTTTAGCTGGGCCACAAGGGGTTCGGGAACCGTCGGACCGCCGGCGGCAACTAGTACCGCATCGTACGGCGCGTTTGCAGCCCAGCCCAACGTGCCGTCAAAACACTTGACAGTCGCGTTATAGATGTTCAGTTGTCTAATGCGGCTCTGAGCTTCGCGCGCGAGGTTTGCTATGCGTTCAATCGAATAGACCTGACCCGCAACCTTTGCGAGTATAGCTGTCTGATATCCCGAACCAGCTCCTATCTCCAGCACTCGACTGTCAGAATTGATCTCGAGCAACTCCGTCATACGCGCCACAATATAAGGCTGCGAGATCGTTTGGCTCGAGCTAATCGGCAGAGCGTGATCTCCATAAGCGCGACTCTGCAAGGCTTCGGGCACAAAGGCGTGACGCGGCACGGATCGCATCGCCTCGAGAACTCTTTCATCGCGGACTTGATAATGGTCGCGAAGCCTCTCGACCATTCGCTCGCGTGGGATGGAATAATCCTGGCTTCTATTTGCAGGTTGTTGACCAGTTGTTTGCACGAAACTTCAATATAGGTCGGGAATGTGGCCGACCTTTAGCGGCTCACGTTTTGTGGAGCAGCTCCGGATCCTTAAGGTAACTCCAACTCTCGATCGCGGTGAGCGCTTGATGGTCGGTCATGTCACTCCGCAAGGGCGTCACTGAGATATAACCCAACTCAATGGCGTTGTAGTCGGTTCCGTCCGCGGAGTTAGTATTAAAATACTCTTCGCCAATCCAGAAATAGGGCTTGCCGCGCGGATCGATATGTTCGCTGATTACCGGACGGGCGTTCTTGATTCCCTGTCGCGTAACGCGCACGCCTTTGATCTCTCTAGCGGGAATGTTGATGTTGAGTAATGTACCTTCAGGGAGTCCTTCCGCCAATACTTTCCGCACCGCTAGCACGGCAAATTGGGCGGCCTCGCGGAAATCAAATTGTTCGCGCGCAACCAGACTAAACGCGAGGCCCGGCACACCCAGAATAGTAGCTTCAAGCGCCCCGGCAACCGTGCCGGAGTAAGTCGCGTCGTCGCCCAGGTTTCCACCATGATTAATTCCTGAGGCGCAAATGTCGGGCATATCTTCCGGGGAAAGAATTTTATTAAGTGCGAGCGTAATGCAGTCAGTAGGCGTGCCGTCAACCGTCCAATGTCTTTCGTCAATCTGGCGAATGCGCAGCGGTCGTGCCAGGGTGAGGCTGTGAGAAGCGCCGCTCATTTCAGAGGCTGGGGCTACAACATAGACATCGCCGACTTCCCTTAGAGCCTCTTCAAGCTTGATTAAGCCGTTCGACTGGATTCCGTCGTCGTTTGTGAGCAGAATTCTCGTCATAACAAAACCCACTTGTCCCGGGGCCATCAACCTTCTTCATTCAATCTCACCAATCCTCAGACCACCCCGGAAGGGTAATGTTGATCTGTGGACTCATGGACGACTGGAGAGAACGCACTCTGGCGTGCAGGATGCAAGGGCTGGCTCTACTAGTCCGATTAGTCTCGGGGGGTAGTGCGCATGCGGCCCTTTTTCTTATTCCGCTTGCGCGCAAGAGCTGACTTGAGTTTTGCCTTCTGGCCTGGCGGGATGAAGAACGCGTGCTTTTTCGCATCCTTGATGATCTCTTCGGTCATCACTTTGCGCTTGAAACGACGCAACGCACTTTCGATCGACTCACCCTGATTAATAGTAACTATTGCCATTCGCTTTCCGTCTTCCTTAAAGTTTGATGTCCTCTTTTGTAACCCGGCTATTTAACACGCCGCCAACGTCCGGGGTCAAGTAGGCACGTTATCTGTAACGTCCCAAGCTATCGCAAAACGCGGGACAAAAGCCGTAACTTCACTTCTTACGCAGTAAACCCCGCGAACATTGAGTCGCTCGCGGGGTTCGCTTCTAAACTAAAAACGCACCGGCTAAACCAGGGCGGGTTCCGCAGTTTCCTGCTTCTTCCGGCTGAGACTCTGAATCTGAACCGGCTTGTCCGCTTCCTTTGTATCGAGCTGTTTCTTGAGCACGATCTCCTGATAAAGCTTGCGCATCATCACTGCTTCTTCATGCGCCGTCTTCGGCCCTTCCATTTCAGGCTTGTTCGGTCGCGTAAGATCGATCGGATTCAACACCAGATTGTGCGTCTTGTCGTTGAGCTCGACTTCCTTACCACGAGCGAATATCTCGTGACGTCCGTTTTCCTCATACCACTTTGCCACCGTTGCATTCTGGTGCATGTTCTCAATGATGTTTCTCCATCCGATGCCGGTGTTGTAAGCGCAGAAGGAAATCTCGCCCTCTTGAGTACCGTAAGGGATGATGCACATCTCGGTGCGACGGAAGTCGTAGTTGAAAAGGTCCTGGAACCACATTCCCGCAATAAAAAGGAAGTTCCAACGATCCGCGCGACGTTTTTCGATATCGTCCTGCGAACGATCGCCGCTGACCTTGCCGTAGTCTTTGCCGGTTAGCCCAAACGACTTGTCAAACTTCTTGAAGAGCTCGTAAAGCGTAAACTGAGATGGCGACTTGTAGGGGTTGTAATGCTTGAGCAGAGCCAATCCCATCATCAAATTCGACATCCACTTACCGCGCGCTGCGTCCGTAATCTTCTGCATGTCCTTGACCAGGCCGGGTATGTTTAGAAACTCCGGCACTGGACGCATTTCGCGAGTTTCCTTATCGACCATCACCGCGGTGCCCACTCCACAATTCGGATGGCAGCCACATGAAACCTGGCCCCATTCAGCTTGCGGCCCGTGGACCAGATCCGCGAAATCCGCAAAGGCACCCATAAGCGATAACGGAAACCAGTCGCGCGTCGGCTCGGTGATCCCAACTTGATTCTTAACATCATGCGCGAGGTGCGAAAGCGTGTAACGCTGTTGCAGCCGCCGTTGTGGCGTGATCTCTTCGTCACGTCCGGTAAAAGAAACAGGCTGGAAAGAAAGGAAGGCAATCTTCTTAGGATTGTCCAACGCGAACCTGATAATCGATCCCACCTGGTCATTGTTGATGCCGTTGACCAGTGTGGTCACCAACACGATCTCAACACCGGCTTCATGCAGGTTATTGATTGCCCGCATCTTCACGTCGAAAAGATTGCCGACCTGGCGATGACTGTTGGCGTCGTTGCCTACTCCGTCAAACTGAAGGTAAACGTAACGCAAGCCTGCCTCGGCTGCTTGATGGCAGAAGTCTTTGCTCTTGGCGAATTCGATTCCGTTGGTCGCCGCCTGCACGCTGTTATAGCCAACCTTGCGCGCATACTTAATAGACTCGATGAAGTGCGGCGAAATTGATGGCTCGCCTCCGGAGAACTGCACTGACATCTGACGACGCGGCTTGATCGAAATCGCGTTATCCAGAATCTCCCTGATCTCATCCATGCTCAACTCATGAACAAAGCCAACCTGGTTGGCGTCCATGAAGCAGGGATCGCACATCATGTTGCAACGGTTAGTAAGGTCGACTGTCAGGACAGCGCCACGGCCATACTTGATGGTGCTGGTGCCGTGGTTGTGGAGTTTTTCGTCGGCGTGCGCATCGATGTCCCGGCCTGGGAACATCTTTTCGATGTGCGTCAGAAATTTAACGTCAATGGCCATCATGTCTTCAAAGTGCCCGTGAATCGGACAATCTTTGACCATCCAAACCTCGCCATCGCGTTCAATGATCTGAGCTTTGATTTCGCCGACCTTTTCATTGATTAGAACGCTCACGTCCTGCTTGCCGCTGATGATTGATTCTCTGGCTTCGATTACACAGTTTGGACAAAGCGAGTCCGTGGTGCGCGGCCAACCCAGCGTCGGTTTGCTCTTCTGCCACGATTTCAACAAGGGCTTATCCGACCACTTAGGTGTAAATGACGGATTGGGCTTGTATTTATTAACTGACTGAATAACGTCGTGTAGGCCACCGGCTGCCAATGTGAGGCCTTTCTCGGCGCGCTTGATTAGTCGCATGCTATCTCCTCTAGGTACTCTTTTATATTTGTAGGAATTGCTGTTCGCAAGGAGGGAAAACACACGTAACCTCGCAAACTGGATCGATTCAATGGCAATGACCATGCCGCCAACGCTATAGAGCACCTAATCAGATAAATAATTAGACTTAGCTCCAACAATTGGTCAGCGACAGGAGATTACAGGATCTACCCTTTGCGTGTCAATGCGACGCAGCCTTGGGCTTAGGCGTTGGGCGCGTAGCATTTTGGCCGCAGCTTGGCGGTTGGATGGATTGCTTCGGCCGAAGGCAGCGACGAGGACATCGAACGTGTGGTTAGACTGCTAAGGAGGTAGTTATTTTTTTGGCGCGTAGTATCCGATCCGAGCAGAGACCTGGTGTGTGTGATTTGTAGTTTCCACTCGCACTCGTCGGAATTGGCCATCCCGCCTTGTGTTCAGCGGCGAGTAATAGAGAGTGTATTGATGGCGCAGCTCGTCAGCTACTTCCGCGTAAGTTCGTTCGAGGTCCTTGAAACTGGCGGGCCGGTAAAATCGGCCTCCGGTTGCTGCGGTCAACTGTTCGAGATTACGCTCGCTATCGGTTAGAGCTGCAAGTCCAAGTCGCAAATCGTCGATTCGGAGTTGATTAAATCGCACGGCAGAATCAGAGCCCGCTAGTAAGCTCGAGAGCTCTTCCTGTTTGCTGGCTCTTTCGATCTGGGTATTGCTAACCACGTAGATTGTTGTTTGAGACTGAAGCGCAGCGCGCAAAGCCGCGTCGAAGGTCGTACCGCGGCCGCTGTCGATACCATCGGTCAAGACGATGATTGCGTGGCGGGCGTTTCCGCGCGGCGACTGATTGCGCGACGCCAGCAGCATCGCATCGTGAAAGCGGGTAAACATCCCCGGGACAATTCGCCTCAAGGCCCGACGCAATTGAACCATACTGCTGGTCCAGTCCTGGAGCAGCACAACACGGTCGTCAAACTGGATAAGACTGACACGGTCGTCGGCCGCTAGATGGGAAGCAAAGCCTTCCGCGGCGGCGCGGAAGTCCTCAAGATTTCCGGCTACGGAAGAAGAAGCATCCACGATGAGGGCCACATCAACCGGAACCTGACGTAGACTAAGATCGCTGAGCGGTTGTTCCACTCCATCTTCGAAGACCCGAAAATCTTTCCGCGTCAAGCTACTCACCAGCAGACCAGCACTGTCGCGGACAGTAACCGGCAACAACACCTCAGTAGTGTTGACGGAGATCACATCGTCGGGATCGATCTCCTGTTCGTCTTCTTTTGGCGCAGGGGTTGGAGTTGGCGATTTAGATTGTGCCCGGACGGAAGCCGAGAGCGCGGCGCCTAAGAACAAGAGCAGAACCGCCAGCCGGATCAGTAGAACCCGAACTATCAGTTTGCTGGGGCGCACGGCGCTAATTCCCCTTGGTTCTGGCGGGCACAGTTTGCTTTGTGCCTGATTCATCGCCCATGGCGGCTGTCATTGCGAGGATGATTGCCTCCGTGACGCGGCGCCGGCGAAGCTCTTCCAGTTTGGTAACAGAAAGATCGAAGTCCGCCGGCGAGTCTTCAATTCTTTTGATAATCGTGCCTTCAGAAAAACCGGCTTCGACGAGCTTGATCACCGAGTCGTTGGTTAGGGTAGGCGTCTTTTCCAGTTTTAGCCGCGCTCCGCCAGCCTCCGAGGGTGGACGAAGAATTCGGACTGTGGCGCTCCCGGTCGTCGTGGTGTCACCATGATATGAACCACTCATGCCGCGCCCGCTGTTCTGACTCCTGGAGCCATTGCTGTTTCCAAATATATCTGAGCTGCCTGACTGCCCGTTCTGATTCCCGTCGCTGGAGCTGCCGGTGCTTCCTCCAGACCTGGAATCGTCCGTCCAGTCGTCATCAACAAAAGCAAACGACTCATCCTGCGCCAACATTGCGAGGATAATGTTTTCGCCGACTCCGCCGCGTTTCAGCTCAATCAATCTATCCGGATCCAAATTGAATCGATTTGGCCGGCTGTGGATAATTGCAATGACAGTCTTTTCTTTGAAACCGGCACGAACAAGTTTCACTACTGCGGCGTTGGTAAGCGGAGTTTGCGGCAACTGCTGCGCATGAGAAGAAACGAATGCCGCGCAGCAGATGACAGTTATCACGGAGACTTTGACAAAGATACTTTTCATCCTTCTTCAGCGACGATACTTTTTTCTGTGGCGCTAAGGCAAACAAACCTCACAGCGCCGCTCCCACGGTTGCCACCTCACTCTTGGCTGGAGCCCCAGGTTTTGTTCGGCGATAACGGTAGCTTATTCGTTTTACATAAGCGCGAGTTTCCCGATATGGCGGTACCTTGCGGCCAAACTTCATGACCGCGCCTTCGCCCGCGTTATAGCTTGCGAGGACAAGATCGATACGGCCGTCAAACTGTTTGATGAGTTGCTTCAAATAACGCGTGCCGCCGGCGACGTTTTGCGCCGGATCAGAAGGCCGTCTGACGCCGAGCCGAGCGCTGGTACCGGGCATAAGCTGCATCAATCCCCGCGCTCCTCTTGGCGATAGCGCGCGCGCGTTGAAATGTGACTCCTGCTCCATCACGCAAAAGATCAAGTAGGGATCGACGTCATACTTCGCGCCGCTTTGCTTGATCAGGCTGTCAATCTTCGGACTGCCGGTAGTCCAACCGCGCGCTTTCTTTGCAGAGTCGGATTCGGCCAGACTTCCCAGTTCTTCGCGCTCAATGTGATCAATTCGCGCCCGCTCAACAAAAACTGAAAGCGAGCCACGTCGATACCAGGCACCGGCCGCGGATTCCGTCACGCTGTCGGCTTCAAAGCGGGCGCCGCCGACGAGATAAATCCAAACTGGCTGGTCATCTGAACCATCGGCAGCGTGGGAACCATCAGCGCGATTGTCCGAGTTGTCACTCACTACAACTTTAGCCACTTGAACATCCGGCTTGGGCCTGGAAATAGAACCACGCTCAATTGTCTTTACTCGCTCCCGCGAAACGAGGTGACTCATGCCGCCGCGCCGATACCAAATTCCCTGCTCGCTCTCCCATGCTTCATCGGCGACGATGTTGCTGCCATCTACCAGTTTCAGGCGAACCTGAGACGGATTTTCACCTGACGTCAAAACCGCGGACGGCGGATGGTCCAGGTTCGTTTGGCCATAAGCTCCGGCGGAACCAAACAGCGCCAACGCGCCCATTGCAAAAGTTTGAATTGCTTTCCTGGGGATTCTCATAAAATGTTCGACAAACTTCAGTTTGGCGCTTCTCCGCCAGGCGGAGCTACAGCTCGAGCGGATCAGTCAGCGTTCTTTCAATCATGGTCTCTTGCGTGGGCACGGGGGCGAACGTATGCGATGTGCCGAAGTAGTTGCGCCAGGCCACGTCCAGGATTTGCGGCGTAAGTTCCAGCAAATGGCCCTCGAATAGACAAATGTCGGTGGCGCGATCAAGCAAGTCACGCGGCTCGCAACCTTTCATTTGCCGTCGCTCAATTCTGTACTTGTTGAGCACATGGTCGAGCACCGACTGTTCGTAGCGAATCCCCCGGGTGTAAGCCTGGCGCTTGAAGATCTCCGAATAAGCTCCGGGAGTGGGTGGCTCCACCCGCGCGCGGTAACCCATTCGTCGCAGGAACGCCTGGTCCGTCAGGTCGTTTTCGTCAAGGTTGGTTGAAAACACGACCAGTTGCTCAAAAGGGACCTCGATCTTTTTTCCGGTGTGCATTGCCAGGTAGTCAACCCGGCGCTCGAGCGGCACGATCCAGCGATTAAGCAAATCCTGAGGCGCGACGCGTTGACGGCCGAAGTCGTCAATAACAAGCGTGCCGCCATTTGATTTCATCTGAAACGGCGCCTCGTAAAACTTAGCCGCATCGCTCCATGTCAGGTCCGCGTTTTCGAGCGTTAGTTCCCCACCAACGACGACGAGCGGCCGATTAATGAGCACCCAACGCCGGTCATAGTCCAGCGGAGTGACGTCGGGCGAAGCGATGCGATGGCAGTGAGAATCAAAGACCCGAATGATCTGACCATCGATCTCGACGGCGTAAGGAATCCAGATCGCCCCTGGCAAAGCGTTGTTGATGCGTTCGGCAACCGCGGTCTTTCCGGTTCCAGGCAAACCCGTCAGAAAAAGCGATCGCCGGGAATTGATCACACAGCCCAGAGTTTGCAGTAGCGACTCCGGCAGAATCAGATCATGAAACGCCGAGCGCACTGTTTCCATCGAGGCAGGCTGAGAAGGTATCGACTGCAAACGCATCATGTGTGCGTAGTCGTTCAATGAAACAGGAGCCGCGCCGCTGTAGCCGCAAACCGAAAGCAATCGCAGCAGGCGATCCCAGCCGCGGTCCAGCATGCTATATCGTGTCGAGCCAACCGCGGTTTGCAAGCGTACTTCGATTAGCTTCTCGCGATAAAGTTTCTCCAGGAGTTCTTCGGTCAGGGCGCGCGGCAGATGAAGTCGTTCCGCCACGGCAGTGGTGGTGGGTTCGGGAAGCATGGCGACGTGCTTGAGCGCCAAGTCGCAAAGAAAGCCTTCGCCAATGCCAAGGTCAGCTATCTCCTCAGCCAGGGGCGGTCCCATTGCTTCCACTTCAGCGCGAGAGAGTATTGTTGTTTGCGTCATCACAAATGTTCACTTTCCTGAATCGTTCTCTCTGGCGGACACGCAGGAATGCCTGTCCCGCATAATTACCTTCCCGACGATGACGACTGGGTTGCATTTGAAGCGGAAACACCAGCCAGCGTGTTGCTGACCGCCTGAGATTGTTCAAACTTGCCCGTCCGTTTGTAGAGATCGGCAAGACGTCTTAACGCCAGGGTTGAATTGGGATCGATGCGACGCGCGTCTTCATAGTATTTGATTGCGTCTTCCTCGCGGCCAAACCTCTCGAGCATGCGCGCCGTATTGAGATTCCCGGTGAGCGGCCCGGCCGCACGCGCGAAGTGCTTGTAGGCTTCTTCAAACTTTCCGAGGCGGCAGAGCGCGAGGCCCAGGTTGTTCAGAATGCGTTCGTCAGTGGGCGCCAGTTTGACGGCCCGCTTCAGACGATCGACGGCGGCGCGATAGTTTCCATTCTGGTAAAGCGAAAAGCCGAGATTGTTCAATGTCTGCGCGTCTTCAGGTTCCACTTTGACGGCCCGCTCGTAAGATTCCTTAGCGCGGTCCGCAAGACCTTTCTTGTCGTAAGCGACGCCGAGCAGGTTGTGAGCTTCCGTGAGCTTCGGATCGAGAGAAGTGGCGGTCGAGAGTTCGGAGATCGCTTCGTTGAGTTGACCGTTCAATAAGTAAGAACGGCCATTCGCCAAATGCTCCTTCGCAGAGTTGGCCAGTGCCAGCTTCCTGGGCTCGGGCGTGCGGCTGTCATCAACTCGCGAAACGCCCACACTTTCAAATTTCTCCGCGTCCTTCTCCGTCATGCGCTGAGGTCTGTTATCGTCCTTATGACTAAATAGCCGGCCAAAAGCCTTAAAGGGCGCCGCGAAGATTTTCACTATTTTGTTTCCGCTTTTCTTTTCGTTCGCATTACCTGCGCGCGAGCCCGAGTCCTCGATCGCGTTGGCATCCGGGTCGCCTTCGCGCTCGATTGTTGCAGCGCTCCACATGGCGGACGCCGCGATGGTTATAACGAACGCGATGAAAATGGCGACTAGTGTTCTCTTGCTCATGGTCCAACTCCTTCTTACATTTTGCCGAGGGTGTCCATCAATTGCAGGGCCGCAGGGCCAAGGATCGCAATAAACAACGTCGGGAAAAGGAAACACGCGAGCGGGAAAAGCAACTTGACCGCCGCCTTCTGCGCTGCCTGTTCAGCCCGCTGCCGGCGCTTGGTGCGTAACGAATCCGAAAAGGCGCGAATCGCTTTCGCGATTGAGGTGCCGAACCGATCCGTCTGAATAAGCATCGCCACCAGGCTGCGCAGATCGTCAACGCCGGTTCGCTCGGCGAGATTGCGCAAAGCTTCATCGCGTTCGCGACCCACTCGAATTTCGAGGTTCGCTAATTCAAACTCTTCGCAGATGTCAGGATGCACTTCTTTCAATTCGCTACTGACCTTCATCATTGCCGCATTCAATCCCAGACCTGCCTCGATTGAAATGACCATGAGGTCAAGTGCATCGGCGAGTCCCCAACGCACGAGTTGCTGGCGTGAGCGAATCATGCGACGGAGCGCGTAGCGCGGCAGAAAGAAGCCAACAACAAAAGCCGAGAGGATCCATAAAAACGCGCCAGCGAGCGGTCGGGCGAGCAGCGCGCAAGCGAGCGCGACGATTGCAGGGAAGCCGGCCATCGTTGCTAACTGAATGGCGCGATAAACACCCGGCGCAGTCGATGAACGAAACCCGGCTTGCATTAATTGCTTCTGCAACTTCCGAGCTTCCGCCGCGGACGGCGGCACCAGCCGGCTGAATGGCGAGGCAATGCGCTCCGCGAGCTCTGAGGCGCCTCGATTTTCATCGAGCGAGATTGGAGCGCTGGCCACGCTCGCAGTTCTGGCGCCAAGCCTCTTGAGCCGCTCGGTCGCAGCACTCTGCGGCCGGTAAAGAAGCCAGTAAGCCCCCATCATGCCAAGGGAGATGCAAATGAAGGTTGAGATGGTAATCATTAAAAGCATTGTTGTTTGCCAGTAGTCAGTTAGTAGTCAATGGTCAGTAGTCCGTTCTCTTGGTTGGCTGTTAGTGGATTGTGGTAAGTAGTCTGTGGTTGGTTGGTTGCGGTCGGTTGCGGTTGCTGCGACGGACTACTGACCATTGACTGCTAACCAATTTCAAATTTTTATCCGCAAAATCTTTCTCACGATCATCATGCCGGTGACCTGGAGAAACATTGCGGTCGCAATCAGGTAGTGACCCCTTGGGTCTCTCCAAAGCACGTTCATGTATTCCGGGTTCATAATTGTGATAGCGATGGTGACGAAGATCGGCAAGCCGCACAGCAGCCACGCCGACATGCGCGAGCTGGTGGTCAACGTTTTTAAGTCGCCCATGATGCGAAAGCGTTCCCGAATCGTGTGGGCCACCTTTTCAAGAATCTCCGCGAGGTTGCCACCTGTTTCCCGCTGAATCAACACGGCGGTCACGCACATTCGCAAATCCAAAAGCGGAATTCGCTGCGTCAGATTTTCCAAAGCGAGTTTGAGCGACAAACCAAGGTTTTGCTCTTCAAAAGTCTTGCGAAACTCCGACGCTATCGGCTCCGGCATCTCGGTGGAAACCATATGCATGGCCTCTGAGAAAGCATGGCCGGCGCTTAGTCCCCTACTCATCAGATCGAGTGCGTCCGGCAAAAGCTCCAGAAACGC
>JBGQJH010000004.1:0-22180 GCA_041498935.1 Pyrinomonadaceae bacterium
CGCGCATCAGCAAAGCCAAATACCGTCAATTGCTGGAATCGGTGCGCGACACCAACATGAACATGCTGCGGGTCTGGGGCGGGGGCATTTACGAGCGCAACGATTTCTACGAACTCTGCGACGAAATGGGAATTCTCGTTTGGCAGGATTTCATGTTCGGCTGCAGCCTGTATCCCGGTGATCAGGCATTTCTTGACAATGTGCGGCAGGAAGCCATCGATAACGTAAAACGCTTGCGCAATCATCCCAGCATCGTAATCTGGGTCGGCAACAACGAAATCGAGTCCGGCTGGTTTCACTGGGGCTGGAAGGACCAGCTACCCGCCAAGCTCTGGGACGATTACCTGAAGATCTTTTACGGCGTGCTGCCGGAAGTTTGTGGCTCGCTGGATCCCTCGCGGCCTTATTGGCCCAGTTCGCCCAGTTCCAAACTGGAAGATGATCCAGAGTCCCAGAAGATGGGTGATCTTCACTATTGGCAGGTCTGGCACGCAGCGCTGCCGTTCAGTGAATATGAAAAACAGTTTCCACGTTTCATGAGCGAATACGGTTTTCAGTCGTTTCCGCAGCTTGAGACAGTCAACACCTATACTGTGCCGGCGGACCACGACATCAAATCGCCGGTGATGATGGCCCATCAACGGCATCCGCGTGGCAACCAACTAATACGTGAATACATGCTACGCGAATATCCTGAGCCGAAGGATTTTGAATCGTTTCTGTATGTCAGCCAGGT
Source organism: Pyrinomonadaceae bacterium (assembly GCA_041498935.1). Lineage (GTDB taxonomy): Bacteria > Acidobacteriota > Blastocatellia > Pyrinomonadales > Pyrinomonadaceae > PSRF01. Next base: position 737 of record JBGQJH010000004.1, read on the forward strand.
ATTGCAAGCCGAAGGGATCAAGATCGGAGCCGAACATTTGCGGCGCATCATGCCGCACAACATGGGTTCACTTTTCTGGCAGCTCAACGACTGTTGGCCCGTTGCTTCGTGGTCCAGTATCGACTACACCGGACGATGGAAGGCGTTGCAGTATTACGCGCGGCGGTTCTACAGCGAAATTCTTGTCACCCCGCACGAGGAGAACGGTAACATCAACGTCTTTGTCGTCTCTGATCGGTTATACCCGGCCGCTGCGCAACTGAACCTGAGCCTGCTCGACTTTGAAGGAAATAAGTTGTGGGGCCAACGGCAGGACATTGAGGTTGCGCCGCTCAACAGCAGATCGTACTTGACCGTTCCTATCAACACCTTGCTGGCAGGGAAGGATGCCAGGGGAGTGTTTCTGTTTACGGAAGTATTGGTAGGCGGCAAGCCAGTGTCGAGCAATGAACACTTCTTCGGAGCCTACAAGGATCTCTCTCTGCCCCGGCCGCAAATCAATTTTGACGTCGTGCCCGCGCGCGGTGGATTTAACGTCACCTTGTCTGCCGACAAGTTTGCGCGGGCCGTTTACTTGTCGGCGCCCAATTACGCTGGCTTCTTTGCGGATAACTACTTCGATCTAATCCCAGGCCAGAAGGTCGAAGTCCAGTTCCGGACCAGCATCGCAATCGCGCTAAGCGACTTTCGCAAGCAGCTCAAGATTCGTTCAATGGCGGACGCTTTTTAGGGGTTATGCCGAATCGGAACCGGGAGCGGCAGCGACCGGCCAAGGGCTCAACCTTAACTAGTCTAAGTAGGTAGTCGCCGACCGCAAGCAATCGAGTGATAATAACCAGGGTTGACTCCTTGGCCGGTCGCTACCGCTCCCGGTTCTGATAGCTGGCAGATCTGAATCATGAATTACTTCCGAATCAAAGCTGTCGCTTCGCCTCATCGATTAGACGATTATTTTCCTCGTACGAAATTTCAGGCGACCCCGGCGTTGCGGGCGTCTCTCGGGGTGGATAGCGATGGCCGCCGTAGACCGGGTAAGCCTCAGTCCGCAGATGCGCGAGCATGTGATGGCCGCGTCGAACATCCCGCTCATGTCGCAACGCCGAAATATCTACCGGCGCCACGACGATACGTTCACCTGGCCCGGGGCTGGCCTGGGCGAGAATTCGGCCGTCGTAATCGATCACCTGACTGCCTCCAGGCCAGGAGTAGGGTGGATAGTGTTTCAGGCTCGCACCCTGATTGGCTGCCACGACATAGGCGGTGTTCTCGAGCGCGCGGCAACGATTCACAATGGTCCACCAATCCATTGGCTCTGTTGCTCCCCACGGATCCATGTAAGCGGAAACCCGGACCAAAACCTCCGCTCCGTTGGCCGCTAACTGGCGGATTGCTTCGGGGAAAATCCAGTCGTAACAGATAGCACAACCGATGCGCCCAATCGGCGTGTTGGCCACCGGAAAGAGTGGTTCGTCATAGCCCTCGAGGTCGTGTGGGCTAGCATGAACTTCAAACGGAATCCAGGGATTGACCTTGCGGTACTTGTATAGAATCCCTTTCGGTCCGATCAAACATGTCGCATTGAAGACAACGCCCGGCCACCTGGGATCAACCTCCAACATCGAGCCGCTCTGTATGTAGACATCATGTTCTCGGGCCTTTTGTGCCAGCCGCTCGGTGTGCTCGTTTGGGATTTGCACGGCGAGTTTTTCGAGCAACTCCCCGACGGTGGGAAAGACCGGGGCGGCATGTGCGAATTCAGGGAAGACCACCAGGCGGACGGGCAGGAACGGGGCGCTGCCGGCTACAGCCGAATCAATCATCGACAGGATCCGGTCAGTATTCGCGCGCATCGCGCGGCGCTCAACCGGATTTGGTAAGTCTGTCTGACAAGCAGCTACTGAATATCGAATTTGTTCCATGATCACTTTCGTGGCGCCGCCTGAGGCCGTGATGCGCCTTGTGATGTGCTAACGAAATCTGTCGTATTGGTCAGGACTGTATCGATCGACGGGACCTCAGCCGTGACCAACCGCGTGTTGTATTTATCGATGTATGCGCGCCGTGCCGCCGTCATTGGATATGCTTCAGGATCCGCATAGGGATACTTAGTCATGCCATGAAAAGGCAAAGGCGACACCTGATCCGGACTGGCGGAGTTTATGTCCATCTCTTTGCTGAAGCCGTCAGCGTATAGAAGGAAGGTGCGGGTCCAGCCGGCCGGCAACGGCCCCAACTTGCCGGCGTCAAACGAGAGGCTGATTTCGTCACCGGGTCTTGAGATGACGAACATATCGTCTGACTTGAGTAGTAACTCGCGCACGCCCCCCTCGCGCGTATATCGTCCCGGCATAACTTTCCAGGGAGAAGTAAGGGAGATCTGCTCGTAGTCGTAACCGAATGGCTCCCGGCCGTCGGGCGTAATTTCGCGCGAAAAACCACGCCAGCGTAGCTCGGCGCCAACCGGATCGAGCCGCATCATTCGGAGCGGAGTCTGCCCGCCTGACGTGTCCACCAGAATCTGATCCCACAGAATCCGCATGTTGGTGACGATGCGCACTTCACGGCTTGCGCTGAGAAACTTTCCTGTAAGATCGACGGTCACAGTTTGCGGTCGCCCCACGGGAATGCCGATGTCTTCAATGACAGTGCGCCACTGTCCCTTCGTATCCTTTACCTGAAGCGCAGGCAGCATCATGCCCTTGCCGGCTTGCGCTGCCGCCAAGTTATCACTGGACCAGGCGTAATCGGTCCAGCCGGTCAGGAGCAACACTATACTGGGACCGCGGGCGTCTCGCCCGCCTGAGCGCGAAGCGCGATAAAGAGATCCGCGCACACTAGTTTGATTGAATATATGGTGACGGGGAGCGGGCGAGACGCCCGCGATCCCAGTAGTAACGGCCTCAGCCAACTTCATTGTCAAAGTATGTTCATCCGCGTAACCGCGAATGCGATCGCGGCGGAAATCATCCGGATAATGGCGGTCCATGCGTGCGATGCGCGAGAGCACATCATTTCCCTGATCATCGACGGCGCTAAGTGGTGGGTGCGCACCGCGCGTCGCATAAAGCTTGAAAGGACGAGGCGGATCAGTCATACCCTCGTTTGGGTAAACCGCCACGCCTTGCGGATGGTCCACAGCGATTAGTTGGAAGCGGTCGGCAAATAGCGCCTCTTCCAATTCGTTAGTCACGCGCAGTTCGTAACGGCCATTGCGCTCCTTCAATTGATCCCCTCGAATGCGAACATATTCCACTGGATCGGGGGTGTTGTGGCGGCCGGGTTCTTCCAGGTAGCCCATCTCGCCACCACCCATGAAATCCGTAATGAACTCAAAGCGTTCTCCATTCCACGCGTAGAGGTACGGACATGATGAAGGCTTTCGGTCGAGTTCTGTTACGTCGAGCGTCACAAACGTAATCCCGGGATTCGCAGTGTCGCCCTTAGCTGCGTTGGCGATCCCGGTCTCGGCTTGCACGATGCCCGCGGGCCAGATTACGCGCACAGCGTCCGCAGTGAGGCGCTTGCCCAACCCGAAAATAACGTCTGCCGGTGCGGCTTGAGGGCTAGCCGAAGAAGTTTCAAGCTTCTGCACAAGGCTGCCTGCTCGAGCTTCGATCTTCGTGCCCACGCTGCTGCGGTTACTCACCTTACCAGTCAACTTAACGCGCAACGAATGATTACTATTTCCACCATCGTTGCGTCCGATCCGTAGTACTCCGGAAGGTGCAGCGAAAAGGATGTCTATGTCTCCGTCGTTATCGATGTCGCCGGCGGCAAAAAGGCGCCCCCCTCCGAGTGCCGTCGCCGAATCACGGGAAACGGCGCGTTCGCTGGTGTCCATCCAGCCGTCCCCAACGTTTCGCCAAACGCGGACACCCTTACCTGTGACCATGATGCAATCGAGCAGACCATCATTATCGTAGTCGAGAAACTGAGCGGCCCGCGCCGCTTCCGAGCCGGTGGGCAGGGGGCTTGTCTTAAATTTTTCCTTGCCATCGCTGAGCACAAAAAGCGCGGGTCCGTCGGCCCGGCCGAGAACGAAGTCCGTGTAGCCATCCTTGTTCACGTCGCCGGCTGCCGCGCAACTCCAGTGGCCTTCGATATCAAGGCCCACATCCTTTGATACATTGCGAAAGGTTCCGTCGCGTTGGTTGCTATAGAGTTCGGGCGCCTTACCATAATTGACGACGAATAGATCCATGTCGCGCCGGTTGTTAAAGTCTGTCGGGATCACCGAGACCGCATGGCCCACCGTATTCAACTTTGCCGCAGCAGTGACATCTGTAAACTTTCCGTTGCCGTCATTCCGCAATAACAGGTTAGGGGCGCCCGCGAAATCCGCGGGGAAAACAGCCGATGATCCGCCCAATGATCCGACTTTGGGGGGCTGGGAAAGGTCGGCGACTCCGGTTATGAAGATGTCCAGGTCACCATCATGGTCCACGTCAACAAAGGCAACCGACGATGGCAGAAAAGGATATGTGGGAATAGCTGCTGCACCGGTTACATCCGAAAACTTGCCTGCGCCATCGTTGTGATAAAGCGAGAGGCTGCCGTCGCGTATGACGAACAGATCGGGTTTGCCGTCGTTGTCAAAATCTCCGGCGACGGCTCCAATGGGTGTGCCGTTGAATTTCGCAGCCAGGTCGCCAGACTGGTTGGTAACCTCAATGAATTTACCTCCAGCGCCACGGAATAAATGCTGCGCGGTAGCAGTCAACCAGAACAGGTCCAGGTTACCGTCACCGTCCATATCGAAGAGGGTCGCGCTGCCGCCGAAAGCGGCTGCGACCTCTTGCCGGCTCGCGTCATTCCAATTGCTTGTCTTGAACTGGCGGCCAAAGATAGATGAAGTTGCGGCCGTCGAAGCGAGGCCTGGAGTTGCGGCGCCCGATCCGGACAATAAGCCGGCAGTAGCATCTGTAAAAGTGACGGCCGGAATGCTTCGATCCACCAACTCCGGCTCGGCGCCAGTGGAAGCGACGGCTTCGGCGTAACGACCTTGTTCGAGATAGTTCTGTCCGACAGTGGTGGCGCTGCCGCGCTCGCGCAACTGTTTAAAGCGTTCGGTGACACTTTGTCCCTCCTCACGCTGACCAGCCCGCATAAGAGCCTGACCGAGATTATAGAGCGCTGTAGCGTTGTAGGGCTCGGCGGCGAGCGCCAGCCGAAAGGCCGCAATCGCTTCCGGGTACTTACGCTGTTGCGAGTAGAGCTGGCCCACGTTGATATTCGTGCCGACATCATTCGGATCAATCTTTAGCACCCGTTGAAAGGCGGCGAGGGCGTCGTCGGGCTTATTCTGTAGTTTCGCAATCAGGCCTAGGATGTAGTAAGGCTGTGGAGCTTCAGGCACAAGAGCCGCGGCGTTTTGGGCTTCTCGTTGCGCCGCCGGCAGATCGGGCACATTGAACAGCGCGATGCTGAGGTTGATGTGCGCCAAACTCAGCTTCGGATCAATCTTCAGGGCATTCTTAAAGGCCTCGGCTCCTTCTTTGTATTTGAACTGCTCGAGGAGCGCGACACCAATATTGTTCTCTCGATACGCGTTCTCGAGCGGGGAAACCGGGTTGGCTTGTGGCGGGCGACTGGCCAATGACTGAGTGGCCAGGAAAACTGCAGGAAGCAAGACGACAAGCGCGAGCGTGTATAAGACTAGGGACCTATTGCGTTTCATGAATGATATAGTTTCTGTTCCTCGATTTAGGATTCGTGCAGCAATAGCGATCCTGGAAGCACTCGAAAAGATGCGACCAAGCTCCTTGAATTCATGGCGATTGTACACCACGAGCAACGAAGGCCGAGGCGCTGCATCCGCGCTTTCTAAATGGTTTCCCACATGCCCGCGGACGCCGAACGGAAAAGCGCATCTATCACTGCCATATTTCTCACTGCATCCTCGAGAGAAACTGCCTGTGCGCTGTTTTCCACAATGGCTCGCGAGAACAGATCCCCCTGAATCGTATACTGGTCACAGACCGGGAGCTCCCTTACCTCAGGGTCATTGCCGGCGAGGTCGGAGCCGTCATGAATAAAAATTCGCGTGGGCCTGTCGGGAGGCGCGTTGAAAGGAATCTCGACTTCGAGTCGTCCGCGTGTCCCGCAGAGCTGCATACGCTGGTACGAAACCAGTTGAGTGCTGCAGGTAAAGCTTGCTTGCCCGGTAGGAAAGTCCAGAATTGCAGAAGTCAATCGATCAGTGCCCAGATCGGGGTCTCGTTCGATCAATCCCAGCACGCGTCGTGGTTCAGCGCCAAAAATGAACCGGGACAGATTGATCGGGTAACAGCCGATATCCATCAGAGCCCCGCCGCCGATTTCGGGTTGGTTGCGAATGTTTGCCGGGTCGCGATCAAAGTAGCTAAAGAAGCCAACGATCGCGCCGAGATCTCCAATGCGGCCGGACTTGATTAATTCTTGCGTCATGAGCCACTGCGGGTGGGTTCGCACCATGAAAGCTTCCTGGATTTTCACGCCGGTGCGATCTCGCGTGCGGAGCAGTTGTCGGGCCTCGTCAATATTCAGGCCGATGGGCTTCTCGCAAAGGACATGCTTGCCGGCTTCCGCAGCCCGAACTGTCCAGGGAACGTGCAGGTGATTTGGTAGCGGGTTATAGATTGCTTCAATTTCGTCGTCGGCGAGTAACTCATCGTATGAGCCATAGGCTTTGGCGATTCCGAAGCGTCGGGCGGCCTGCTTTGCTTTGTTGAGATCTCGCGAGGCTATGGCTGAGATTTCAGACCAGTCGCCTCGCTGCATCGCCGGTATGACCTTCTCGAGGCCAATGGTCGCCGTGCTCAGAATTCCCCAACGGACTTTGCGGCTCATACGCCCCTCTTATTTTGCATTAGCTCTTTGCAGCTCCGCCGCACCGGCAGCGGCAAGCCGCAACACCTGGTCTTTTGCAGACCGATTTTCAAGAGAGCAGATCCGTTGTTGGCCAAATTCATAGTCACGCTCAAGCACAAGCGACGGCTTACTATAACCTTCCAAGCCGAGAGATGAATAGATCGCTCTTCCTCGTCGCCGCTGCATCTCCTTTGCGGGAATAATCATACTTTAGTTGGGGATAGCCTTCAGCCTAAAGGGGCAAAGGGTGGACCCTCGGGTTGTGTTATCTTGCTGCCAAGTTTTGCCAAGAGTTGTATTAAGCCGAAATCCGAGCATCCCGTCAGAATTGACACCTTTAGCCAGGTTCAGAGAGTTGTTGTGCTCGGTGTCGGCTGCCTATAGCGATTAGGAATGACGGTCTGCGCCGAAGCCCAACCAAAGTTGCGCTTCCATCAGAGACCCGGTGCCTTAAACTCTAGCGGCAGCTTTCTACAGTTCTCTCGCAGCATCGCGAAAACCCTGAAGATGAAGATCAAAGAGTTAACCAATAAACATACAGCCCTGGTGTTGCTGCTGGCAGTGGGGGTCTATTTCGTTGCGGGCTGTGGTGCCCGCACGCACTTGCCTGGGGAGTCTTCCAAAGAATCTAACGAAGCCGTTCGCGCATTTTATATCGGCTTGGCGGCGCTCCAGGTTGGCGATGATGTGCGCGCCGACACCAAGCTCGCCCAGGTAACCCAACTCGTGCCGGCTGAACCGGCAGGATGGGCCAACTGGGGGATGCTCGCGTTGCGGCAGAGAAATTTCGATCCGGCAGCTGCAAGGCTCGAGCATGCCCGAGCGCTAGCGCCTGAAAACGATCAGATCTATTACCTGATCGGGGTGCTTGAGAAAGGTCGAGGTCGCTCACCTGAAGCAATCACAGCTCTGCGCAAAGCAATCGAGTTAAATCAAAAGAATCTGATTGCCACTTTTGCGCTTGCTGAAGAAGTTGAACGACAAGGCGATGAGAACAGCGCTGCCGAGTATCAGCGCCTCGTGCAAAAGATCTTGGAGACTCAGCCCGACAATCTGGCGGCGTTGCTCGAGTTAGGACGTATTGCGGCCAAGCGCGGCGACGTCGATACATTGCACCGGACAGTGGACAAGATCACACAGCGTTCGGCGGGTTGGCCCACTGAAGTGCAGCAACAACTGACCGCCCTGCAAACAGCCGCAACTGGTCCGGATCCTCGGGTGGCGGCAACGCAGATCGCGTTCCTGCGCAATGTGCTGGTGCGGGTCCCCGAGTATCGCAACGATCTATCGATCATCAAACCACCGCCGGGTGAGGAGGCGCAACCATTCAATCACTTTCTGAAGATGGAGTCGCCAACCGTCGCACCTGCGCCTGCGGATACGGCCATCAACTTTTCGTCCGAGGCAGTGCCAAATGCGCCGGCTGGCAAGTGGGATTGGATCGGAGCGATTTCGTTGACCGGCGAAGGCGCACCAGCCGTTCTGCTGGCTAACGAAAAAGAGGTGCGCATTGGCAACGCGAGCTATCCCTTTCCGGGCGGGCCATCGGCTGCTCCGCCTGGACCAGAAGGGGTTGTGGGGCTCGATTTCAATTACGACTTCAGAACCGATCTGATCCTCGCGGGAGCTGGCGGCATTCGTCTGCTGAAACAAGAAACCGCGAACAAATTCGCCGACGTCACAGCGCAAACAAAGTTGCCGGCGACGATTCTGAATGGAAGTTTCAACGGCGCCTGGGCTGCCGACATCGACGCCGATGGCGATCTCGATATCGTGCTCGGCGCGGAACATGGGCTGCCGACCGTTTTGCGAAACAATGGTGATGGCTCGTTCGCAGAGGTTCATCCCTTCGCCGGAGTCTCTGGACTGCGCGGCTTCGTCTGGGCAGACATCGATGGAGATGGCGATCCCGATGCCGCGTTGATTGACGAACAGGGCAAGCCGCGTTTCTTTACTAATGAACGCAGCGGACAATTCAAAGAGCGGCCGGCACCACCAAACTTGCCGTCAGTAAGAGCAATCAGCGTTGCCGACGTCAACAATGATGGTGTTCTGGATTTGATAGTGGTCCAGGGCGACGGAATGGTAATCCGACTCTCGGACAAGAACGAAGGTCAGGGATGGGAAACTGCTGAGATTGCCAGGCTCAACAAGGCACCAAACTATCTCGAAGGCAGATTTCGGCTGCATGTGCTTGACGTCGACAATAACGGCGGAAACGATCTGCTGCTGGTTGAGTCAAGCACATCGCCCGCTGCTGGGAATGTTGCAGGAGCGCTTCTCTGGCTAAGTGATGAGCATAGCAAACTCAATGTGCTTAGCAACGCGGTTGGACCACGGTCAGTTTTCTGCGCGGCGGACGTGAACGGCGATGGCAGACTCGATCTACTAGGTCTCACGAATGATGGCCAGCCCGTTCAGGCAATCAACCACGGCACGAAGAACTATCACTGGCAGGCAATCCGTCCACGTGCCGCCCAGGCAACGGGCGATCAGCGCATCAACAGCTTCGGCATTGGCGGCGAGATGGAGATCCGAGCCGGCCTGCTCGTGCAAAAGCAATTGGTAACGGGCCCGATTGTCCACTTTGGTTTGGGCGATCAAACCGGCGCCGATGTCGTGCGCATCGTGTGGCCCAATGGAGCGGTGCGCGCCGAGTTTGAAACCAAAGGGGATCAAACCATCCTTGCCGAGCAGCGCTTGAAAGGCTCATGTCCGTTTCTTTTCGCTTACAACGGCAAAGAGATGAAGTTTGTCAAAGACGCCGTGCCCTGGAGTTCGGCAATCGGTCTGCGCATCAACACCCTCGGCACGGCGAGAGTCGAAGCCACCGAAGAGTGGTACAAGATCGGCGGCGATGAACTAACGCCACGCGACGGTTATTGCGATCTGAGCATCACTGCTGAGCTTTGGGAAACCTACTACTACGATCAACTGGCGCTGATGACAGTGGACCATCCAGCAGGAACGGACATCTTCGTCGATGAACGTTTTGTTATTCCGCCGGCGAAGCTGGCAATCACGACCGTCGAGACGCCGCACAAGATAGCGCACGCCATAGATGACGATGGCCACGACGTGACGGACATCGTCGGCGCTCTTGACGAGAAATATCTGGATAACTTTGGGCGCGGGCGTTATCAGGGTGTGACGCGGGATCATTACGTCGAAGTCGATCTAGGCGAGGACGCGCCTCAGGATGGCCCGCTATGGTTGATTGCCAAAGGCTGGATGCACCCAACTGATTCATCGATCAACGTGGCGATCAGTCAGGGTCGGGAAGTGCATCCGCAGCCGCTGAGCATGGAGGTACCAGACGGCAAGGGCGGCTGGGTTGTGGCCCAACCAAACCTGGGCTTCCCTGCCGGGCGCCGGAAGATCTGCCTGTTCAATCTGGCCAGCGTTTTCCGCCCTGGCACACCACGCCGCTTGCGGCTGCGTACCAATCTCGAGATCTTCTGGGATTCGATCGAGTGGGCAAAAGGGCTTCCCAATACTCAGTTGAAAACGGTCCGAATGAATCCCGCTACGGCTGACCTGCACTATCGCGGTTACTCAGTGATCAATAAGGCGAATGCTTCTTCGCCAGAAGTGCCAGACTACAATCAGATGTCGAGTTCAAAACAGGTCTGGCGCGACCTAATCGGCTACTACACGCGCTTTGGTGATGTGCGCGAACTGCTCGAAAAGATTGACAACCGCTACGTGATCATGAATGCGGGCGACGAGATGACACTTCGTTTCCCGGAGCAACCGCCCCCGCCCGCTGGCTGGGTGCGTGACTATGTATTCATGGGCGACGGCTGGATCAAAGACGGCGACTATAACTCGACGTTTTCCAAGACGGTGTTGCCGTTGCCGTATCACGCCAAACGGGAATACACCACAGCACCCGGCAAACTCGAGGATGAGTGGGTTTACAAACAACATCCCGAGGACTGGCAAAACTACCACACGCGTTATGTCACCCCTGCGGTTTTTCAAAACGCCCTGAGGCCCAGGAGAGATAGATGACTTCCGGTCGTCCCGCAAAAATCCTGCTTGCCGCTCTCTTCGTCGCGCTCCTGGCCACGCCGCTCTGGCTCAAGCGTTTGGCGGCGCGACGCGAAGCCGGCAAGTCAAAGCTGGAGGCCAGCCAGGCATTGATGCGCTACGGCTTTCATTTTCAGGAAGTAGCCCAGGCTTCAGGCATAACCTTCGTTCATCAAGCGCCGACCCTGGACCACAAGCTGGATCACATCATGCCCCAGGTTGCCTCGATGGGTGCTGGTGCTTCCGTTGTCGATTTTGATCGTGACGGTTGGCAGGACATCTACTTGACGAACAGCGGTGAAGGCAGCAAGAACTGCTTGTACCGGAACCTGAGTGACGGCACTTTCAAAGACGTGGCTCAGGAGTTGGGTATCGCGGATGTAAATCAAGAGGGAACGGGCGTCTCGATGGGGGCGGTCTGGGGAGATTATGATAACGACGGCTTCGAAGATCTTTTCCTCTACAAATGGGGACGACCGGAATTGTTCCACAATGATGAGGGCCGCCATTTCACGCGTGTCACCGAACAAGCCGGATTGCCTGCCTGGGTCAACGCCAACACGGCGATCTGGTTTGACTATGACGGCGATGGACTGCTTGATCTCTTCATAGGTGGTTACTATTCCGAAGACGTCGATCTCTGGCATTTGCGGACGACGAGGATGATGCCCGAGAGTTTTGAGTATGCGAAGAACGGCGGACGTAAGTATCTCTTTCATAACCTCGGCAGCGGAAAGTTTGAAGAGGTGAGCGCGAAGCTCGGTATTAGCAGTCGTCGCTGGGCGCTGGCGGCTGCGGCAGCGGACTTGCGGGGCACGGGCCACCAGGATTTGTTTATCGCGAACGATTACGGGGTGTCGGAGCTGTACTTCAACGACGGAAAACAGTTCCGTGAGGTGGGCGAGGAAACTGGGATTGGTTTTGCGCCCAAGAGTGGAATGACCGCAGCTTTTGGCGACATTCTCAATCAGGGGAAGTATGCGGTCTATGTCTCCAACATTTCCGAAGATGGGGTGCTTATTCAAGGTAACAATCTTTGGGTGCCTAAGGAAGGCACGTCCGGCGAAACCATCCGCTACGAAAACCTGGCGCGCGAGTTGGGCGTCGAGATGGGAGGCTGGAGCTGGGGCATGCAGTTCGGCGATCTGAATAATGACGGAACGCTTGATCTCTATTTGACCAATGGGTACGTCTCGGCTGATCGAAATAAGAGTTACTGGTACGACTTTTCAAAAGTTGCCGGCGGTAATAGCACCATTATCCGCGACGCCGCGAACTGGCCCGCGATGGAAGGGCGCAGCCTGTCTGGCTACCAGCAAAAGCGTGTCTGGCTTAATGACGGCGCAGGGAAGTTTGTCGATGTGGCGCAGCCCGTCGGTGCGACAGATACTTACGATGGGCGGTCTGTCGCACTTGCCGATCTCTGGAATCGCGGCGTGCTCGATGTGATTGTCACCAACCAGCGCGGGCCATTGCTGATTTATAAGAATACAGTCGCGCCGGAAAACAAGTGGATCGACTTCGAGCTGGAAGGTACTGCCAGTAATCGTAGCGCGCTGGGCGCTGAAGTTAAGCTGTTCTGGAACGGCCGGCAGCAAGTGCAGACAGTTTCCGGTGGTAGTGGCTTCTGCGCTGAGAATCAAAGGCGTCTGCACTTCGGGTTAGGCAAGAACGCTCAACTCGAAAAGGCAGTGATCCGCTGGCCCTCTGGAAAAACTCAAACGATTGAGAATCCACTGATGAGTCAAATCAACAAGGTTAAGGAGCCTGCATGAGCCAGTCTCCCGTCGAGTCCGCCGTCACTCCGCCACTCGAAGTGGTCAGGCCAGGAAGGTTCCGCTTCGACAATCGTTACCTCCCGCCTCTTTTTATCACCTGCATCCTGTTGGTTGGTCATCTTTCCTACGGCATCCTCGAAAGCTACCAAAAGACCGCGTTGGCGATCGTCGCGGCCATCATTGCCGAGCTGATTCTTGGTCGCATCTTTTTTGGGAAGTGGCTGAATCTCGCCAGTGCTTACATCACGGGAATCAGCGTCGGGATCCTGATTCGCTCGCCGGCCCACTGGCCTTACGCCCTTTGCAGCGTGATCTCGATAATGTCGAAGTACGTATTGCGAGTGAAAGGGCGCCACATTTGGAATCCGTCCAATTTCGGCATTGCAGCGCTGTTATTTCTGGCGCCGGAGACAACGGCCATTCTTAGCATTCAATGGGGCAACAACCTCTTGCCGATTGTGGTCATCTGGACTCTGGGCTCAATTATAATTTGGCGCGCGCGCCGTTTTCATATTAGCGCCACGTATGTTGTGGCGTTCTTCTTGTTTGCGTTTTTGCGCACCTGGATTACCGGCGATCCCTGGCAGGCGGAAGTGGCGCCGATCACCGGGCCCATGTATCAACTCTTTGTTTTCTTCATGATTACCGATCCGAAGACGACTGTTCGATCCCGGATGGGCCAGTGTGTGGTTGCGTTCTGTGTAGCGCTGGTTGAATTTTTTCTCAGGCTGGACCAAGTCGTTTACGCCCCCATTTACGCACTATTTTTGGTGGGACCGGCTGCGAATTTGATCGAAATCTGGCTGGATTCGCAGAGAATAACTTCCAGCACGGTGAAAGCGTAATAGAGGTCGATACTTAAGGCGAACTAGTACGGGGTTCCAGCGGAGCGGGATGTTTATAGCCTGCGAAGCCATTCCAGTAATTCTTCTCACCACAAGTGACCTGCGCTTGTCACTTGTGGTGAGTGGGGAATCAGGTGCGCCTTAGGCTATAAACATTGCGCTCCTAACGGAGCGGTGGCGAGTCTGAACCTGCTCATTTGTTGCTCGGAAATCATCTGTCAATTTGGTTATGCCCATAAGCCAACGGAGAAGATTGATATCAATGCGACGTAGCTTCATCATCCTCTGCTTTATGCTCGTTTCGTTCCTTCCACTTTCAGCCTGTAAACAGCCGGCCGCAACACCGGGCGCCGCGCCTGCCGAAGGCGCAGCCCAAACGCCTTCACCTTCTGCAAGTCCAACACCACCACGACCCTCAGGTCCGATCGAATTTACAGATGTGTCAGCACAAGCGGGAATACACTTCAAACATAACAGCGGCGCCTTCGGAAAAAAGTATTTGCCGGAAACACTCGGCACCGGTTGTGCCTTCCTTGATTTTGACAACGACGGCTGGCAGGACATCCTGCTGGTTAACTCCATGGACTGGCCGGAACACAAAACCGGAAAATCCTTTCTCGCTCTCTACCACAACAATCAGGACGGGACGTTCACGGATGTCACGCGTCCGGCAGGACTCGCAGTAGAAATGTACGGCATCGGAGTCGCGGCGGCCGACTATGATAATGATGGGAACGAAGACATCTATATTACCTGCGTTGGACCAAATCACCTCTTTCGCAATTTGGGAAACGGTAGATTCGCTGACGTTACGGGCCGAGCAGGCGTCGGCGATCCCGGGTTCTCGACCAGCGCGGCTTGGTTCGACTATGACAATGACGGCAAGCTCGACCTGTTTGTAGCAAACTACGTTGATTGGTCTGTTGCGACGGATCAGCTCTGCTCGCTCGACGGGAAAAACAAATCTTACTGCACCCCGCAATCTTATAAGGGTCAAAGCGCCACGCTTTATCACAATAAGGGCAACGGGACTTTTGAAAACGTCACGCAACGCGCCGGGCTTAACGATCCCACTTGCAAATCGCTCGGTGTAGCGCTGCTTGATTACAACAACGACGGCTGGCTGGACCTCTTCGTCGCTAACGACACTGAGCCAAATAAGCTTTACAAGAACAACCACAACGGAACTTTCACAGACGAGGCGGTCACTGCCGGGGTGGCTTTTAGCGAAGCCGGCACCGCCCGCGCCGGGATGGGGGTAGATGCCGGCGATTATGACGGGTCCGGAAGGCAAGGAATCGTAGTCGGAAATTTCACGAACGAGAGCATGGCCCTCTACTCCAATGATGGTACCGGCCTGTTTACTGATGAGGCGCCCAAATCAGGGATCGGGAAAATGTCGGCACAGTCGTTGACGTTCGCGGTGTTTTTCTTCGATTACGATCTGGATGGCCTGCTTGATGTGTTTGCGGCGAACGGGCACGTTTCCGACGACATTAGCGTGGTCCAACCCAACGTCAAGTACGCACAGCCGCCCCATCTTTTTCGCAACAAGGGCAAGAAGAAATTTGAAGAAATGACGGCCAAGTTGGGCCGCGCCTTACAGCGAGCCATTGTCGGCCGCGGCGCGGCCTATGGCGACTTCGATAATGATGGCGAC
Organism: Pyrinomonadaceae bacterium; assembly: GCA_041498935.1. Lineage (GTDB taxonomy): Bacteria > Acidobacteriota > Blastocatellia > Pyrinomonadales > Pyrinomonadaceae > PSRF01. Next base: position 15,901 of record JBGQJH010000004.1, read on the forward strand.
CTTGATCTATTGATAACGTCAAACAATGGACCAGCCCGGCTGCTGCGAAATGAAAACGGCAACCAAAATGATCTGCTGCGAGTCAAGACAGTGGGTACGAGATCAAACCGCGATGGAATTGGAGCTAAAGTCACGCTGAAGACTGCTAAAGGAAAGCTCTTTAGCCTCGTTAAGACCGGTTCCAGCTATTGTTCCCAAAGCGAGTTGCCGCTGACGTTTGGCCTGGGTGCTCCTGAGGAGGGTAGGACGTTGAGCTTGGAAATCACCTGGCCCGGCGGACAGAGAGATACCATTGCGGACATTAAGCCGAACCAATCAATTACCGTTCAGGAAGGTAAGGGGATTACCTCGTCGGCCGCGATAGTTTTTGCGCGACCCGCACCCACGTCTACGCCCACGCCGCAGTCTTCGCCGCATTAGATCGGACAAACCCTAACCACGCGCCGGAAACCGCGCCACTACCAAGCAAAGGCAGCCCCAAATAAACGGCGAGACTCCAAGGAATGCTCCGACGAACATCAGTTAATTAAGCTCACTGGCAGTTTGAGATCTGTTTATCGAAAGACCTAGTCCCTGCCTACACCCAATGCATCCGCAACCCGGTTAATGTAGTTGAACCACGAGGCAATCAAAGTGATCTGAAGGATGCCCTGGTCATCAAAGCCAACGGCGCGCAGACGCCCGTGGTCCGCTGGTGAGATGCGCGTGGCATCCCTGGTGACTTGCACGACGTAATCGAGCATGACTCGGTCCTGTTCCGAAATCGGAGCGTTCTGATAGTCTTCTTCCAACGCTCGGACCAGCTCGCCATCTAATGTAACCCGACGCAGAAACTCTGCGTGAGATTCGATTCAATAATGGCAGCGGTTCGTGACTGAAACCATCGTCGCGATCATCTCGTGTTGTCGACGCTGCAAAGGCAAGTCCGGCGACATTAAGGAGCCATAAGTCGCAAACGCATGGTAAAGGGCGTCGGGAATCAAGCTGTGAGACTCGACAATTCCCGATGATTCGCCGTCCGGCGTTGGATGAACCGGCGTGGCGTACTCGGTAGGGTATAGCTGTCGTTGTCCTTCGGCGGCTTTCCGTACTTCCTCGTCCGCGGAAGCTGGAACAGTCTTGATCCACGTCATACCGATGTCATTCCTCTCTGGTGTAACGCAGCTGTTAGCTTGCGTTGCTGGTGGCGACCGCGAGCCGGTAAACAGAAAATAGTTGGTACAACCCGCAAACTAACAGTTTGCTTTACAAGCTTCGGTCGCGAAACAACAGATAGTAAACCGGCAAACCCACGGCGACTACGCAAGTACCCAGGATCGCCTGTTTCGGATTGTGCCCGCCTAACAAAAAGAGCAACAATGCGATCAAGAGCAAGAATATGATAGGCGTTACGGGATAGCCCGGCGTTCGATACACGATTCCGTCAGGGGCTTTGCGTCGCAGCACAAACAGTGCGGCCACAGTGAGCGCGATAAAGATCACGACGACAAAAACGAAATAGGAAATGATCGTGTTAAAGGTGCCCACCAGCACTAGCAGCGACGCCAGCATCGCTTGCAGGATGATCGCGCGCGCCGGTGTGCCGTAGCGAGGATGAATAGCAGCAGCGGCGGGAATGAATAGTCCATCGCGGGCCATCGCAAAGTAAACGCGCGGCGCTGACATGACCACCGCCGCGAGGCTTCCCATGACCGCCACGATTACAATGCCCGACAATACCTGGCCGCCGAGGCGGCCGAACAGCACCTCGCCCGCCTGTGCGGCAAAGGTCTCTCCTGAGGTGACCTGTTCCAGCGGCACGAGATACATGAAAGCCGCGCTGGTAACAATGTAAACGGTTGTGAGAATCGTGACGCCGTAGATGAGAGCGCGCGGTAACGTATGTTCCGGATCGCGCACTTCGCCCGCCAACTTACTCAGATCCCACCAACCGCCGAACGAGAAAAACGCGCTCACAATGCCACCGGCCAACGCACCCAGCAGGGCTTCCGATCCTGGTCGTTGGGCCACAAGGGGCGTGAAGTTGGACCAGTGTCCAGCCCGTAACCCAAAACCCCAGATGATTAACAGGCCCAGTAAGCCGAGCTTGAGGATGGTAAGCCAGCGGATCAGCCAACCTCCGAGTCCGACTCCGCGCATGTTCACTAAGGCCACCAATAGAATTGAGCCAATGGCCACCGCTTTCAAGCCTGACGGCGAAAGCTTGAAGATGTAGCCAACATAACTTGCCAGGCCAACCGCGAGCGCCGCCGTGAGGCCCGGGTCCATCACGAGCAGTGCCATCCATCCATAGAGGAAAGCGATTGGCCTTCCATATGCTTCGCGAAGGTAAACGTAGCCGCCCCCGGCCTCAGGAAACCTGGCCGCCAACTCCCCATAACAAAGAGCGCCGCACAACGCCATTGCCCCCATGAGGAGCCAGACGATCAGCAGCCAAATCGGTGAGCCCAGCGACTTTGCCATACCCGCTGGAGTGAGAAAGATCCCGACCGCGATCACTTCACCGACGATCAAAGCCGTCGCCGTACCGAGGCCGATTTGCCGCTTTAGTTGGCCGGAGGTCATCAATGGCGGTAATGAGTTAGGTCAGAACGTCACGCGCGCTGCAAATTGAAACGCGCGCGGACCACCGGAACCAAAAACTCCGCCTGCTGTAGTAACAGGTTGACCAAAACTCGATGAGCGCAGAAAGCCGGTGCTGCTTGAGTCGTTGCTGTCGCGCACAAGCACATTGGAGAATCCCGAATAGTTTGATTTCGAAAAACCCAACACGTTGGTGACGTTAAAAAGATTGAATGCTTCCACTAGCGGCTCAATCTTCACGTGTTCTCCGAGCTTAAAGACTTTCGAGAGGCGCAGATCAAACGAACTAAAGTTGTCACTAAAGCGCGCGTTGCCAGATACCAGTGGCAAAGGCTGACCCCCAAATCCCCCAGCGGCGTTTAGCTGACTGATAAAAGCGTTCAACTCCGCCCCGGTGTGAAACAGTCTGCCGCCCGCATTGCGCTGCAACTGGGGAATCCTTTGACCGCCGCCCGGCACAAGAATGTCCATCGGCACACCGGAGGCAAGCGTAAAGATAGGAGCAAGATGGAACCCGGCGGGCAAATCCAGAAGGCCGGAGAACGTGAAACGATGCCGCTGATCGTTTGGCGTTGGGCCGTATTCCAACTGCAGATTGTTGGGGTTGAGCGGACCATTGGAGAACGGAATCTGATCGTCATTAGCGTAGTTGAAGGCTTTCGATAGTGTGTAAGAAGCGCGGAATTGATAGTGATGCGAGAGGCGTTTCTCAAGACTCAAGAGCAAGCCGTCGTACTTCGTCTTAACGCTGGACTCGAGATTTGTTACTGCGTCCGGACCGCCCACGACCGGGTTGAAGACACTGCCAATCGTGCGGCCGATGATGAAATGCGTGCCAAAGTTATGCAGATAATCCGCACGCAGCACATAGTTATGCGCAAACTCGCGTTGAATGCCGAGGTCCATCTGCTGCACCATGGGATTCTGCATGGTGTTGTCGATGATATTGATGCCCGCGGCGCCTGCGCCCGTCAGGATAAAGCCGGAAAAGGGATTGGCCAGTGTTGGTGCGCCCGGAGGAAATGTGCCGTTAACCGGATCGAACAGGAACTGCGGCGGAATGAAAAAGACGGGGCCGGCTTTCACTTCAATCGGCAGGGCACGCCCATCCAAGCCGCGCTCCAATGATTGAATCTCGAGCGTTATGCGATCGTAATAAATGCCATAACCGCCGTGGAGGCTCGTGCGTCCGTCTTTGCTTGCGTAATTAAAGCCAACCCGCGGACCGAAATTGTTGGTGTCCCGGCCGCGCTTGCCATGCAGGAACGGCAGGATGATCGGATTGAGCTGACTGGTCCGGCTGATGTTTTTGACGTCGGTATCAAGTTCGTACCTTAGACCGAGATTCAAGGTGAGTTGCGGACGAATACGCCAGTCGTCCTGGACGAAGGCCGCCAGGTAGGTGCTATCAGCGTTGGGAATAAGGAGGGGCTCAGTGGGCTTGCCGCTGCGCAGCGTGACCGCGAAGAGGAGATCGTTATCATCGACCTTGCCGTCGCCGTTGCGATCGAAGTCCGGAAAGTCTTCGATCATTTCAATACGCCCTGCCTGGAATACCCGCAGATCAAAATCCGCATTGACGCGCTGAATCTCGCCGCCAAAGTTCAAGGTGTGATTGCCTCGGACCATTGAGAAGGTATCACTGAACTGCAGGCGGCGTTGTTTAGTACCCTGCGGCACGCGGAACGATGCGCCGTCCTGAATGCTGGGAAAGGTAAGCTGCGGCCCGGGAGTTACGGGCTCGATATCGTTAAAGAAAGTACTGAAACTAAAGCTAAAACTATTCACGTCCTGGGGAGTCAATACGCGCGTGTAGTTCGTGAGGAAGGAATGCGTGTTGTTGGTGCTCCCCTGGCGCTGAGAGGCAGAACCGATGGCTCGATCCAGAGTGCTCGGCGCCACGTCGTCTTCGCGTTGCAGGGAATAGCGAAAGAATAAGTGATCCTGGGCGCTCGGTTGCCAGTCGACGCGCTCTGTGCTTAACAGATCATTAAGCGGCGCTTCGGCAAAGGTTCGTTTGATGGTCCGGGTCGCCAGATCTCTCGAACCCACCAATGCAGCGCCATCCTGGTTGCGATATTCGATGGAGCCAAAGAACCATGCCCGATCTTTTTGAATAGGGCCGCCCAGAGTGAAAGCATATTGTTCCCGGTCGAATGGCGGAGTCTGATTCAAGCCGCGGTCAAGCGTGGCCGGAAGCCCCTGCAGCGCTCGGTCGCGAAAGTAGAACGAGCCGGAACCGTGATATTCATTTGATCCCGACTTAGTCACGATATTGATCACCGACGAGCCAGATCGGCCTAACTGGGCCGAGAAGCGGTTGGTAGCAATCTGAAACTCCTGCACTGCATCCTGCGAAATGTTCTGTACCTGCCCGCCAACCACGTCGTCATTATCATCGGCGCCGTCGACTGTAATATTGCCGCCCCGTCCGAGCTGGCCCGCGGAAGAAATTACTACCGTATTGCTCTTCGTCGGATCGAAATTCGGTGCCGGCGAGTTGCCGGGAATAAGCAGTGCCAGTTCAAGAAAATTTCGCCCATTCAGCGGAAGGTTTTCAATTTCGAAATCGCGTATGACGCCATCAACCACTGCGGTGGTTGTGTTGACCAGTTCATAATTAAGTCTGTCATCCAGAGTCACTGTTTCCTGTACCGTCACTGTCAACGGCACTTCCAGGTTAAATGTTTGTCCGACTTGAAGGTTTACGCTGGGAATTATCTTCTCAGCAAACCCTTTGGCTCGTACTTTCAATTCATAAATACCGGCAGCAAGATTGGTTATCACAAAGAATCCATCGCCATTACTAGTGGCCTCGCGGCGGATGCCGGTCCCGTTCTGCATCACGGTGACCTGCGCTCCGGTTACCAGCGCGCCATTTGAATCCTTGACAGCACCACTAAGGGTCGCCGTTGCACCCTGCTGAGCCGATGCGTCAAGAACCAGCGCACCAAAGATAACAATGGACGTGGAAAGTAGAAGAAATCTTTTGCAAATCACAATCATAAGTCCTCTTATGGCGTTTCGCGTCAAGCGGAAATCATGGTGTGTTGGGAAAGTCGGACGCGTGTGGAGTCTTCGAGAACGCTCATCTCAGTCAATGGAGCAGACCGGGGCGGCCAGATCCTCTGTATTTGCTCGTCTTCGAGTGGTGAGCCCAGCCCCGGGTTCAAATATGTCAACTCAAGGGACCTTCGCTTGTGCAACAAGTTAGGTAGGAATACAGGACCCTTGAATCAACGAACCCAGGACTGGGAATCTTGATGACTAACGCGGCGCAGATTAACAGCGACCATTAGTTGTGTCATGACCCATAAGGTGGGGCCAGGGATCAACCTTTAGTTGGAGACGGCTGCTCATCTCTTAGGCCCGGAGGGCCGGCATTTAGTAGCCACGTCCGATAGGGCATGGAGCAAGTCAGAACCGCCTGCGTGAGCGGGCGGCCCAGGCGCTATCAAAATCGAACCGGACGATAGAAACCACCCGGCCACGCAGGTGGTTCTGACACTTGTTCGACATTTAACGCAGGTGGACCAGGCCGCGCTGCAAGGCCGTGGTGGCGGCCTGGGTACGGTCGGTCACGCCGAGCTTGCTGAGAATGTTATTTATGTGACTCTTGACGGTCGCTTCGCTGATACTCAGGCTCGCGCCTATTTCTTTATTGCTTTGGCCCTGTACGATCAGCTCGAGCACTTCC
>JBGQJH010000005.1:0-20458 GCA_041498935.1 Pyrinomonadaceae bacterium
ACGAGTATCCAATCCTAGTGGCGTCGCTGGTTCAGTCCTCCTGGCGCGCCTTACAAAATAGTAAGCCACTCCACAGGCGACCAGGATGTCGAGTGGAATGCCCACCGCCGGATACTCAATCGTGAGATAGATGAGAAGACGAAATACCTGGAAGATGAGCCAGATGATCGCTCCCGCGGCGCCGTCTCCACCGCCGCCACCGCCGCCGCTACCGCCGCCGTAGGACTGTCCTCCGCCAACACGCGCCGCCACCTCTTCACCCAAACAGATGAAAGCTAATGCCACGCCAATGAAAATCGACGCGAGAAACGACCAACGAGTGACAAGCTGTGCAGTGCGCGATCTTTTCATTTCAACTCAAAACGCGGCATGTCAGGTAACTCATTCGGGTTTTCACCAGTTGCGGGCAGATGCCGGCCCAGCAAAGTACCTAACTTAGACAAGCCCGCCAGCAGCGATTCCGGTTCCGGGCTCGTGCCGGCCTGGTGCAGCTCAAACAGGATTTGATTCCACTCGAGCGCATTCACGCCTTTCAAAACACCCCGGTCCGCGATCAACTCGAGCCGGCGCTCGAGCACGGACAAGTAGATGAGCACGCCCATCTCGGCGCTGGTGTTCGCAATTCCCGCTTCATAAAACATTGCCGCGGCGGCGGTGCGCACTGCTTCACTACGATGCTTTCTGCTCGTCAGCAGTCTGCGAATCCAATTGCTGCGCGAAGCAATAAGCGTCCCCAACGGGAACAGCAGCACGACGTCTATGGCAACCCAGTATTGGTGGAAATCGAAAGGCGAGAAAAGTAGAAAGAGAAGGCCCGCGAAAGCGAGTAACGCGCCGAATAAGTAATCCGCGTGACGGTAAGAACCGGAGCGCGCGCGAACAACGAGGACCAGTTCGGCGTCAGTCGTCGTCTCGATCTTTCTCACGCAGTCGGTGAGGGCCTCGCGCGCGGCATCGTCGAATTTGGCTCTTTTCATTTTTTATCGCTACCGGCCGGCGGCGTTGGGACTGGCATTGGAAACGACATTGGGGATCCAAAATGTTTGTCCGTCAACTTCCGTCTGTTTCAATCCATGCCTGGGCAAGTCTTTCTCTTTCAGGCCCAGGAAAGTGAAGTGTGGCAAGTCGCTAAGCACTGTTTGAAACCAGCCGTGCTTCCCAAGAATTTCGCGCACGCGTGGGTTATCAAACTCGTTTACGTCGAAAGCGAGCATGGCGATGTGTTGCGAAGTGCCCGGCGCGGCTATGGAATAGAGGATCGACTTGGAAAGATCTTTGCTGAAGTAGATGCCGCTCTTTTCCAGCTCCAGCACCTCGGCAATCTGGCTGCGCAGCGGCAAACTCTTCAACCGCTCCACCTGGGCTTCGGTCAGTTTACCCTGCGCGAGCCAATAGTCGAGCGCCGGCAGAAAGCGCGTCTGCCACAATTGCAAGCTATCTTCATAACTGCGGCGCGCGGCCTCGGCCCCGTCCCTTGGCGTGATGTCGAGTTTTTCTTTTTGTGCCTCTTCGCGGGCCTTCAGCAACTCCTTCATCGCTTCCGGCTGCAACTCAACCTGGTCGAAACCAAACATCTCGCTCGTGTAGCCCGCGCGCTCCTGAAACTCGGCCACCTCCTCGTCGCTGGTAAAAATACAAACCGGCGGCGGCATCACTTTCTTGTCGGCAATAAACATTGCGCCATAGTCTTCGAGTACCCGCCTGGCTACGCTGTCGGACGGCGGGCAAATGCTTTCGATCTTCGTCTTTCGCTTCTTGAGCGCCTTGCGCAACACCTCATAAAACGGAGCGGGCGCATCACGATCATTGTCTTCAGTTAGCTTAGTCATCGCTTCGGAATTGACTGCTGTAATCACGCCCATTACGGGAGAGCCCCTGCGTTGCGCTGGCGCTGGGAAAGTCGAAAGCAAAATGCAGATTACTGAACCTAACAAAAGCCTGGGACATCGCGCACTGCTAACCAAGCGTTCACCACATCTTTCGAATTTTCCTGTTAAGTAAACTGGGCGACGGAAGGGATCATAGTAGTGCATGCGCGCACCGGTCAACAAAGCATCGCGAAACCAAGCCCAGCAAAAGGCCAAGGCGATTACAGAACCGGGAGCGGTAGCGACCGGATCCCACAGTCAACCTGCAATCGACGATCTCGTCCGCAGGAAAACCCGCAAGGAAGGGTTGGAGCGCCTGCATCCGGTCGCTACCGCTCGCGGTTCTGTATCGAGCTTGAGTGACTAATACGCTTCCCGCTATATACTGTTTCACCGCGAAGTATTATTCGGCAGCGAGCGCAAATGAAGCACAGCGAACTCATTAACGAAATTGTCGGTACTTACCAGCAGCATGGTTGGCGATTGCGGCGTTTGCTTCTGCGCCCGGAAACTCGCGCTGAGATGCAAGCTAAATTTGCCTCCGGTTCTTTGCCGTTAGACGGCGCGCAAGTAACAGAAGCAGCGGTTGATGCGCTGTGGTTTTCGCGCGCGTCGCACGAGCAGCGCGAGGCCTGGGAATTAAGATTGCTGGCGGAAAACCCTTTTGCGTTGTTTGAACCGTTCGAGAAAGATGAAACGGAGGAACAACGGGAAGAACTGCGGCGTGAAATGGAAGCCCGGCTAAGAGACTACGCCAATAAATAGTGAAAGGTGAAGAGTGAAGAGTGATCAGTTATCACTAACGGCCGATATCCTTACTCTTCACTCTTCACCTTTTACTCTTCACTGCCGGCCCATCTTTACCGGAATTTCCAGACGCTCCCCGCCCCGCATCACAACTACATTTACAGGTTCATATGGTTTCGCACGTCGAACGCGCGAGGTGAGTTCTTCGGGAGTGCGAATTGGTATGCCGGCAAATTCAATAACGATGTCGCCCTGTTTGATGCCCGCCATATCCGCCGGTAGGCTTGCAGTGATCTCGTCTAATCTCACGCCAAACATTTTGGTTTCGGGAATGGAAACACGCTCCGCTTGATCGTTATCAAAGCCAAATCGGCCCCTGCCTTCCGGCCGTTGATTAAACTCACGATCAAGCCGATCCAATTCTGCTTTTGAAATAGTCGTGAGTTTCGTCTGCTTGGTTTCACCATCACGAAGGTAAACAACGTCGACGGTCTTACCGATCGGGATGCGGCGCAGTATTTCCATCATTTCATCGTCTGAATGCACCGGCTGGCCATCCACGGTGGTAATGATGTCGCCACCAACGAGCCCCGCATTGTCTGCCGGCGAACCCGGAGGCCAGACGTTGTCAAAGGTGACGCCGCCGTCAGTCGTATCAAACGAGTCAACTCCGGCGTATGACCGCGACAACGACTGCGCGATTTGAATGTGAACCTTGTCGCGAATGGGCTTGATTATTGCGGTGAATGCTCCGCCGGCAATAAAGAAGATGAGCAAGCAAAGAAATATCCAGGTCATGCCACTCATGCGGCGGCGGCGCTTCCTGATCTGCCCACCTGGCGAGACGGCCATCGGCCCACCAGCGAAGCCGTAAGGGAACGGATTTGGTGAACCGTTGCCGGGTAAAGTTCCCGGCGGAGCGTTCTGAAAACGAACTGTTTCCGTATACTCAGCCGATCCTTCGCCCAACCGAAAGCCGCAGTTGCGACAAAATCGCAGTTCTCTAGGCATCGGCGCGCGGCAGTTTCCGCAGGTCGTTACCGCCGGATCCATTTCTGGCTTCATAGACATTTCCGAGCGACACCCATCATTGAAGAGGTTTCCAAGCGTTTCCTGGGCGAATGATCGCAAACTTCTATACGCCAAACGGAGCTTTCCGGTTGCATTAATGGTCAGTCCCCATCATTAGCCCCATGGAACTCAAGCGGGCGCGCTTCCCACCTCAGGCGATTCCCCAGGGCGATTCCACGGGACTATTCTCGGCGCCGGCCGCCGCGATTGCTCCGCCGGCGACTGGCATGAGGCGTGCTCTGCTGGGCTAGGCCGGATCTGAGGCGCTCGTGGCTCAAATAGACATCCGCCTTAGTTCAGTGCAATATCCTCTCAAGCTTAAGAGAGTTCATGCGCCAGAATGGGTGTGAAACTTCGGAGGGAAACAGTAAAACGTGGAAGTTACCAAGGCACTTGCGGCGCTGCAACCGCTATACGGCAAGGACAATGTTGAGATTGTAACGGTTGACGGCCAACGCGTGCGCGGCACCGTGCGCAGCATGAAAACAACTCAGGCACTCACAACTCCCAGCGTCAAGATGGAATGCGCAAATGGTGAAATAGTGAAAATACCCTTTCCTTCCATCGCCGAGATCAAGGATCACAACTCAGTGCGCGGTAAGCAGTGAGCAGTGGGCAGTTTCCGGTCGTGCAGGAATCATCTTCTTCTGACTGCCTACTGTTTTTTCAGTCTCGCTTCGCGTATAGTACGCCGTTTTAGTTTTGCCCATAACGGGTTAATTCAGGAGTCTTTAGGACGTTGTCACTAACGATGGAAGATTTTGGTGGTCGGCTGGCTAGTGTTTGGTCGGAGCTTCGCCCGACAACTCGCGGCCTGGTCGAGCGCGCCCTGCAAACTGCCAGCGCTCCGCCGCCGCCAGCTCGCAATCCAAACGCTCCTAACGCTCCCTACGATGCGCGTGCCGATCATGAGCTAAGCCGTCTGCTTGCGGCTCTGGACGAACGTGCCCTGGAACCCAACGCCTCGCTGGAAGCAGAGAAGGAAAATCAGCTCCGTCACATTGCCGATACCTGTGCGGCAGTCTTACAGGAAAAGACGCGTTCGGCGGAAGTCTTCGCCCAACTCGTCCGCCGGGCCGACAGGCAGCGCGATTATGCGCGTATCGATGCGCTGGCAGATGCGTTGACGGGTTTTGCGCCAAGCGAGATTTGCGAGTTGGCGCGATCGCAGGACGTCGTCGTCCGGGCGCTGGCTAACGAGGCGCTGGCACAATTCCCCACTTCAATGCTGGTTGAGTTGCTGCGCGATCCGGTCGATTCGGAGATTGCCCGTGATGCTCTTCGCCGTCAGGCAATGGATTACGGTTCAGAGGAGGCTCGGCAAGTCGTGAACGCGCTGGCGCAGGTGGATGCCTCCGGTGACGAGTTTTAATTCAACCGCAGGGCGTGTCTCTCCAACAGAATTCAAAGTCCAAAAACGGAACGGGATTTTCCATTTCTCATTTGACACTCTTCCTTTGCTATTTTGGTTAATTCGGACGCCTCTAATTAAAAAGGTTCCCGAATGACAAATGAAAACTGTCAAATGAGAAATGGAAAATCTATCGCTTGTTCCTGATGGCGGGTTTGTAGTCGAACGTTTCTACGCAGCCGCTTTCTCGCCAATCTCGTGCAGCCGCTTGACCACCTGATCGATTAACCAATTCGGGGTTGAAGCTCCGGCGGTCACGCCTACGCGCTTCGCCTCTCCAAGGTCGGCTGGATTGATCTCGGCGGGCGTTTCTATCAAGTAGCTTTTCTCGCACTGTTCCTGACAAACGGCCAGCAGCTTGACGCTGTTTGAGGAGTGGCGTCCGCCAATCACATAGAAAACATCTACCTGCCCGGCAAGTCCGCGCGCCGCGTCCTGGCGATCGCGCGTGGCCGAGCAGATCGTATTCACCACTTGCGGCTCAGCATCCGCTTTCGCGCGCACCGCTTCTGCCACCTCGAGAAAGGTCTGCAGCTTGATCGTCGTTTGGGAAACCACCAACGGTGAGCGCAATTGAGGAAGCGACGCAACTTCGCTCGCGTCGCGAACGACATAAGTATTGTCGGGCGCATAGCCTACGACACCGATCATCTCCGGATGATCCGGATTACCGGCAACGACAACGTCTCTGCCATCTTTCGCAGCGCGCTCAGCCAGGTGTTGCACTCTGGTAACGAACGGACAGGTTGCGTCGATCACTTTTGCGGCGCTCCCTTCCAGATCACGTTGGACCTGCGGCGTAACCCCGTGCGCGCGAATCACGGCTATCGTGTCGGCGTCGGCTTCCGTCGGCTCATTGATTGTCGATACTCCCAACTCGCCGAGCCGCTCCATCTCCTGGGCGTTGTGGATCAATGGCCCAAGCGAATGAATTGGACGAACGCCTTCGTCCAACGCGTCTTCGACCATCTCAACGGCACGCTCGACGCCAAAACAGAACCCGTATTCGTCGGCTAATAAGACTTCCATGTTTTGTGTAACGCCAATTCAGTTTACCGGCTCAGGCTCCTCGTCTGATTTGCATTTCTGACGCCATTCCTGACGCAGCCGATCGCCACCGGCAACGCGTGCTTCGACCCACTCGATGTCTTTATCGATCAACGAGCGAATCGTACTCAGAAACGATTTCTTCAGGTCGCCTAAATTATGCGCCAGATCCTCGGGTAGAATTGCGTAAGAAACGTCGCCTACATGACGCAGAGCGTCACAGAGTTCGTTAATGACGTTGCTTCCCGATTCCGCCTCAGTTTCCGATTGAAATTCCGATTCCGTTGTTTCCGGCATAACCTAATTCCTCCAAACACCTAAACCGCGGTTGATTCCTACGGCATGAATATCTTAGCACTACTCAAATACGACCGCACGGCCCGACCCGTTCCATCAGTCTCACCCGCTGCGGCTCCTGCCCCGTTTTGAGGCGGCCTCCGAAGAATCGGAGGCCGAGCCAAACGAACCACCTGCTGAGCGGAAATCCAAGAGCTTTTCCGCACAGAGGGCGGCAAAGCCGCAGTACGTCTTTCCACAGTCGCCGTCTATGCTGCTCGATGAGTTCTGTAATAACTTGAACTAACTTTTGCAACTGTGGTGATTGTGGCGAGTGTACGCCTTGTAACACAAACTGTTACCTTGACGGAGATGGCGGTTGACTAAAAAACCGAAGGAGTACCTATGTCTCTAATGCGTCCTGTTTTGGTCATAGTAATGCTGCTGCTTTCCTGTAGCCCTGCTTTAGCGCAAAGACCCGGCCCAGAGTTTCGCCGACCGCTCGCCTGCGAGCCACTGGAGCCGCGAACGAAACTCGAAGCAATTGAATGGCGCTATGAAAGCGTACTGATTAAGGGCTTCAGTCAGATCGCTACCCTAAACGCGCGCGGCGCGGAAATTCGCGTCGACGCCGTCGAACTGAAAGATGCCGGCGCTGCGACACGTGCGCTCGGGATCGTTATCGCGCTCAAGGAAACGAGTGACACGCCTCGCGAAAACAGAACGTTAATCGATTACGACGAAATCGATCGGCTATTGAGGGCCCTGGACGCGATCGCTCGCGTAAGCGAAATAGTTACCAAGCTCGCCAGCTTCGAAGCTCGTTATCGCACCCTGGGTGATTTGGAGATAGTTGTTTTTCGGCAGGGCCGCAGCGGTGCGGCAGCGTCCGTGACCAGCGGCACATGTGATCGGGTTACCGGTCTGCTCACCCTCGATGAGTTGGACAGACTTAAAGCACACATCGTCGAGGCCAAGGCACGCCTCGATGACATTAAATGAGATCGCGAACTCAAGACATAAGCCACAGACTAACACGGCTGCGATTTCTGACGATCTCCTAGAGGCCGTTGGCGCTTGTCGGGCTCTCGTACGCGAGTAGATGGAACGCGAGCTTAGCGTCGTCGGGCGGCAGAATCGGATGATAGGTTTTTCCGTAGTTGGAAACGATCTTCTTCACGTAGTTTTGCGTCTCGCCATAAGGTGGCACGCCTTTGAATTTATCGACAGCTCCTTCACCAGCGTTGTATCCGGCGAGTGTGAGTGAGACGTCGCCGTCAAATCTCTTCAACAACCACGCTAGATACTTGGTACCGGCCGCGACATTCGCGGTGGCGTCGAATGGATCCTTTAGACCAAACCGCTTCGCTGTCGCCGGCATCATTTGCATGAGGCCCTGCGCGCCGACGTATGAAACTGCTTTGGGATTGTATTTCGATTCCTGGTTGATTACGGCGTGAATGAAACGCGGGTCAACCCCTTCCTTCTCACCGGCGCGAAAGATAATCCAATCAAGATCACAATCGCCGGACAGGGGAATGTCCGCGGGTATCATCTCTACCTGAGTGGCGGCATCAACGACGGGCGCCATTGCGGGCGCCATTACGGGAGTGAAGAAGAGTCCGGTGAAATTGAAAACAACGAAAAGGGAAATGATGGTAAACGGTGCAAACTTCGCCGAGCGCAAATGTAAGTTTCGAAGACGATTGACGGTGCGCAAACGGGGCGTAGTGCGGGGAAACTTTAGGGGAAACTTCATCTGCTATTCTCCATGTGAGCGATGGCCCACGGCCACCAATCTAAAAACTTCTAACCTGGGAGCGCGGACCTTTCCGATCCTGGGAGCGCGAACCTCATGTCCGCATTTTTTGTCCCTGGCTTTTTATCGCTACGCATGGCCGAACGATTTTCAAAGAACTGCAACGTACTTGAAATCGAGACCGTCACTGAGATGGGGATTTGATTGCGACGGTTGCTACTTTTGATTGCTTTAGGCCGTCGATGTGACGTACTCAAACGAGCCGTCATTTATTGCGGAAGAGTACAGAGGATCGTTCATCTTGAAGGATCAAATTTCATCTTGAACATTACAAGTAGCTTATGAACCACCTCTAACGCTTCGCTTCTGGAGTCTACTAGAGACTGGTCCTGATTAGCCGTCGCGATTAGGCCCGACCGGCGACTTCGCCTGTTTGCGTGTTGACGCGGACGAGTTCGCCTTCCTTGATGAAAAGTGGTACGCGAACGGCGAGGCCGGTTTCCAATGTTGCCTGTTTGGTGGCGCCGCCGGCAGCAGTGTCACCGCGCAGGCCCAGCTCGGTTGAGGTGACAGCGAGTTCGACATACTGCGGCAGTTGCAATGAAACAGGCGTGCCGTTGTATTTCAAAACCTGTAGCGACACACCTTCCTTGAGATAGCCACGATCTGACTCAACCTCGTCGGCAGCAAAACTAAACTGCTCGTAACTCTTCTCGTCCATGAAATGAAAGCCGTGGGCGTCGCTGTAAAGAAAAGACGCTGGCGCCAACTCGATGTCCGGCTCCGCAAACTTTTCGCTCGAACGGAAACTCTTTTCCATTACCGCGCCGGTCAATAGCTGGCGCAAGCGCGTGCGCACCATCGTCGCCGCGCCGCGCGCCGTCGGCGAAGCAAAGAAAACTTCCAGGACCACGTAGGGTTGACCGTCAACTGTGATCAGCAGTTTGCGTTTTAGTTCGTTGGCTGTAATCAGCGCCATCGCGGTTTAGCTCCTCCAAACAAGAGCGGCTGCCACAACACAAAAAGAGCGGGGGCGAGCCCGCCTTCCCGACCTGAGAGACCCTCGACGTCGAACATTGAAATTTTCTCTTGAGAGCCTTTCAATTCAGCATCTACCACTCAACATAGTCAAGCTCCGGGTCAGGAAGGCGGGCTTGCCCCCGCTACTGTCTAGCTAACCAGCGCATCTGAATTCGTGCAACCTGCCGGGGCGTCCAGCAACAGATTTACCTTACTGGCTCGCGCAGAACTGCGTCGGCCGCGACGGCGGCAATGCGCGCCGCTTCCGCGTGGGCCTTTCGCAATCCGGCAACTTGCAGCAGCGCTTCACCCGTGCGCGATAACATGCGAAACAGATCGCCCTCTTCAGCGCCCGTTTCGCGAACCAGCGTGGACCACTCCGCGCCCGTGGCCCAACGTGCGGCGGCGGCCGCGGCAGAGAAGTTCAATTCCGGTGCGGGCTCTATTCCGAGTTTCCATTCTTCAGTCGATACCTTGAAACCGATAGCTTCAAACTGTGCAAGGGCGTTTACCAGCGCGTCTTCCAACTCCAACTGGCCGTAGTCGCGCTCCTCGTCGGCCGTGAGCGCGGCCATGACGCCGGCCATGCGGTTGAAATCGAGCGAGTTGAACAGTCCACTTTCGAGCGCTTCCCCCACCAGCAGCGGACGATCGATGTGCAGATCAGCAAGCCAGCGGCCACGCTCGGTTATCTTTTCAGCGTCGAAATCGAGATAACCGAATACAGCGAGCACGCGTGCGCGTTGATGAAACGGTTCCCAAACCTCTTCCCGCAATTTCTCGATCCGCCGCGTCGCGCGCTCCAGTTCTTCTGCGTCGGCAAGCACACCCCATAGCGCCTGGGTGCACCTCAGCTGTTCTTCCGCACCGAGAGTGGCGGGTATGATGGCCTCGAGGCGATCATCGAGCGTGCTTATTGCATCGCCTTCCTCCGCTTGCGCATCGCGCAGGCGCGGCTCAGGAATGACAAGCGCCTTGCCGCGCCGGCGCACATCCGCAAACGCTTCTTCAATGAATTCGTCTTGCAAACGATAGCTGGGTGAATAAACTCGCCCGATACGCTCCAGGGCAAAGCTCGCGCTGCGGCCGTCTTCACGAATCCCGCGGACGTTGCCGTTGCGCTTCTCTGTAATCAACACCAGGCGGCGGCCGCTGCGGCCAATGCCGACGACGCGGCCAGGTTGGACTACTTCATCCAGCCAGCGATGAAAAACTTCCGCGCGAGTTTGCGGTTTGGACTCATGCAGACGCGCACGCGCGCTGACCAGTCTTTCGAAACCGGTGACCGTAGCCAGCGGCAAATCGCAACCTGCTGCCTTGAGTCTCAAGTCTATCTGTTGCTTGCTCTCGGCTTGAGCTTTTTCAAGTTGCGCGATCTGCAAGGCAGCTTCGCGACGCGCAAAACTCCTTTCCGCAATCTCGCGCACCTGGGCGAAGTTGCCGTAAGCATCGAGCAGATTGAGCAGGGTCGTGTAGGTGGCGCGAAACTGGCTGATCAGCGGATCAGGCGGGGCTTTCAGTAACTCGGCTATCCGCTGCGGATCCTGATGCAAACCGGGAGCGGCAACAACAAAGCCTACGTTATCACGTCCGCGCCGGCCCGCCCGGCCCGTCATCTGTTGCAGCTCAGACGCAGTCAACTGCCGCCAACCGCTGCCGGTGCGTGCGTCGGCAACTGTCAGGACAACGGTGCGCGCCGGAAAATCTACTCCCGCGGCAACTGTTGCCGTGGCAAAGATTGCGTCAAGCAACCCGGCACCCATCAACTTTTCAATAACCATCTTCCAGGCGGGAATGTGTCCGGCATGATGCGACGCCACACCGCCACGGATGATCGTGTCCCAATGACGATGACCGCGTATCTCCGGATGTTGCTCAACGGCGTCGCGCATGAAGTCGCGTCGCGCGTCGCGTCGTTCGTCGTTGGCGTCGCGGCGCAGCGACGCAGTCTCTGATGCTGCCTGATCGCAACGCCGGCGCGTTGGCATAAACACGATGGCCGGCAGCAAATTGTAAGAGCCGAGCGCGGCCAGCAACGTGGCGGGTGGCATTTCCGGCATGCGAAGTTTCATAATCTGATTTTGCGGCTCTGCCGTCTGATGTGCGGTGACGGCTATGCCTCACCGTAAACCATCCGAGAATTCCGGGGCTCCGCCCAATCTCCTCCGGGGCGTAGCCCAGATTGGAGGACCAGACTAATCGGAAGGTCTATGACAGTCGCAGACCTTCCGCACATCAAGCGGCGAAGCCGAGACCAAAAACATTCTCAGTACCTTCGTCGGTACGCTCGCGCCGGTAGTCGCTTCTCCTCGCGCGTCTGTTCCAGCATTCGCTCGATTTCCGGATTCAGTTTTCCGTTCTCACTCAACAGCGGCAACAGTCGCTTGTCAGGAAGAAGGATCGCCGCGCGCAATGGCACCGGTCGCGCGCCTGGGCGCGTTACCACCCCGCAGCGCACGCCACGCACTTCTCCAATCCACGCTGCAAACTCATCCGCGTTTCCTACAGTTGCCGACAACAGCAGTAGCCGAATACGAGGCGGTGTCAGGATGATCGCTTCCTCCCAAACATGGCCACGATCTTCATCGGCAAGGTAGTGTGCTTCATCGAGCACGACGAGATCCGCATCGACGTCGCTGCCGCCGCGCAAGGAATCAAAAAGTTGGTTGCGATAGATTTCAGTAGTACCGACGATCAATTGTGCGTCGGTGTTATCTTTCCGATCGCCCGTTAGTATTCCCACCCGATCCGCGCCGAACTCTTCGGAGAACTCCTGATACTTGGAATTCGTCAGGGCCTTCAGCGGCGTTGTGTACCACGCGCGGCGTCCCACATCCAACAGGCGACGAATTTCTTCGCGCGCGATCCACGTCTTGCCGCTGCCAGTCGGCGCCGTGACCAGCACGTCCTCGAATTCGAGCGCGGCGAGCGCTTCGAGTTGAAAGGGATCCGGCTTGAAGGATTCAGCAGGCGGCGTACCGATTCCCTCGAGTAGCTTTTTCACCTCACGGGACTGCGCGCGGGCGGGTTGGCTTGCCTCGGTCGCGCTTGCAGAGACGTGTCGGGAGTGTTTCGAAGTCTGCTCAGACGGGCGCGACCTGTTTTTGTTACCAGATCGACGCTTCTTATCAACAACTCTGTCACGAGAACGACGCATAATCCATTCTAGCTTTGAGCCTGCTGCCTGCGAAGTGCTAACGTAGAGGACGGATGTCAAAGAGCTTTCACAACGCGCAGCCAACGGCGCGCGTCTAAGACAGGGAACATTATCTTTCCCGGGTGCGTTTTATTGAGGAAATGGCAAGACTCTTCGCAAATTTTGAAGTCAATCGAGAGCCGCGCTGGCCGCTCATTTCGAAGCTGCTGGCGGGCTCGCTCGCAGCACACGCCGTGGCTGTTGCTTGCGTTCTCTTCGTTCCCGGCGTGAGAGATGCGTTCAATCTTGCCAGCCTTATTACAAACAAGAAATTTGTGGATAAGCCTTACGAGAAAACAGAAATTGGCGACGAAGTCCAATTAGTCGAACTGACCAGTAACAAATTCCATTACCCTGAAGGTTATTTCGCTCTCGTTGGCCAAGCCGGGGCGTTGACTCCGCTTCCGCCGTTAGCTCCACAGTTGATTGCGCAAGCTCAGCCGCCACTAGCCGTCCAACCGGAGCTTGCGCCTTCGCCTTTTCCGAGCCCGTCGCCAATCGCAACGCCTTCACCCACTCCCGTCACAGCCGCTTCGCCTTTGCCTGCGGTTGCGCAGGCGAAGTTGAGTCCCAGTCCGACTCCGGCCCAAAGCCCAGCGATGACGGCTGACGAAGCGCAGACGGAGCTTGACAAGACGGCGGCCAAAAACAATCTCACTCTGCCGAAGGAAGACGAGATCAATAAGAAGCCGATGAGAGATTTCGCCCTTCGTGCCCTCGACATGAAGAATCAGGGCAAACTCGATCTAAACAAGCCTTTCGAGATTGTTATCGAAGCTGAACTCGACCAGGACGCCAAACTTAAGAACGCCAAGTTTACAAAGAAGGCTGGTGATCCCAACCTCGTGGACCTGTTCGGTGATATGGTTTCGGCGTTGAACGACAGCGGATTTTTGACCTATCTGAAGCCCCTCGACAAAGATAATCCCGGGTCGAAGGTTGTGTTCACCATCAAGCAGGGCGAAAGCGAAGTGCTGGCCACGGTGGAATCAGAGGCGTCGTCGGTTGATAGCGCCCGCATGCTGGCAAAGGGTTTCAACCTGTTACTGTCAATAGGGGCGAACTCCCGCGCTGGAAAGAGTGAAGAAGTGCTGCTGAGAAGTACCAGCGCCGCGCCCATCGGCAAGAAGATCGTTTTCAATTTTACAATGCCACGACAGGCCGTAGTTGATCTCATCAAGAAGCAACTGGCGCCAGACAAACCAAGCTAGCGGCAAGCGAAAGGCTGGCTTGATACCTTCCTCACGCTCAACTAAAATCAAACAAACCGCAGGAGACTAAAGAAAAGGCGCGGTTTTTTCCGCTATTGGATTAAGAAAAGATATGGGTTTCGATCAATTACTGACTAAAGTATTCGGCAGCAGCAACCAGCGTTACCTGAAATCAGTCCAGCCCATTGTCGACCAGATCAATGAACTTGAGCCGGCGATAAAGAAGTTGTCTGACGAGCAACTGCGCGCCCGCACGGCGGAGTTTAAGGAGCAGTTGCAGCGCGCGGTCGCAGACGTGACTGATATGGACGAACGAAAGCGTCGCGAACGTGAGACGCTGGACGAGATCCTGCCGGAAGCTTTTGCCATCGTCAGAGAAGCAAGCGTGCGCACCACCGGCATGCGCCATTTCGATGTGCAACTAATCGGCGGCATCGTTTTGCATCAGGGCAAAATCGCCGAGATGCGAACGGGCGAAGGCAAGACGCTCGTCGCCACGTTACCGGCATATCTTAATGCTTTGACGGGACGTGGCGGAGTCCACGTCATTACCGTGAATGACTATCTAGCCTCGCGCGACGCCGAATGGATGGGGCAGATTCATCGCTTCCTGGGTCTCGAAGTCGGTTGTATTCAAAACGACATGGATGACTTCGAGCGCCAGGCAGCCTACGCAGCCGACATCACCTACGGCACCAACAACGAATTCGGCTTCGACTACCTGCGCGACAACATGAAGTTTGATCTGGCGACGTGTGTTCAGCGTGGTCACTATTTCGCGATCGTTGACGAGGTGGATTCGATCCTGATCGACGAAGCCCGCACGCCGCTGATTATCTCCGGGCCATCGGATGAAGCGACCGATAAGTACTATAAAGCCGACGCAATCATTCCGCAGTTGAAAAAGGGCGAAGAGGTCGATGGGAAGAAAACCGGCGAATACGTCGTTGACGAAAGACAGCACACCGCCGTGCTGACGGAAGAAGGCGTAGACAAAGCGGAGCGTCTATTGGCGGTGGGAAATCTTTACGAACCTGCAAACATGGAACTGCTGCACTGCGTCGAGCAGGCGTTGAAGGCGCACACGCTCTACAGACTTGACCATCAGTACGTCGTCCAGGACGGCGAAGTAATAATCGTCGACGATTTCACTGGACGATTGATGAAAGGCCGCCGCTGGTCGGATGGATTGCACCAGGCGGTCGAAGCTAAAGAGGGCGTGAAGATCGAGAAGGAAAACCAAACGCTCGCCACCATCACACTGCAAAACTATTTTCGTTTGTACGAGAAACTTTCCGGCATGACCGGTACGGCGGAAACTGAGGCAGCGGAGTTTCAGACTACTTATAAGCTGGACGTCATTGTTATTCCGACCCACATGCCGATGGTCCGCAGTGATCATTCAGACGTTATTTACCGCACGCTGCCTGAGAAGTGGGACGCTGTGATCGAGGAGATCAAGGACTGCCACGAGCGCGGACAGCCGGCGCTGGTAGGTACTGTCTCGGTTGAGAACTCGGAACTGATCGCGCGCCGGCTGCAACGCGAAGCTGTTCCCCACAACGTTTTGAACGCGAAGTATCACGAACGCGAAGCCGAGATTATCGCCCAGGCTGGCCGTAAAGGCGCCGTCACGATCGCCACTAACATGGCCGGTCGCGGCACCGACATCCTGCTCGGTGGCAATCCGGATTTCATGGCCCGTGAGTTTCTCAAGAAGGAAGAGATCGATCCCGACGAAGCGACCGAGGAACAGTGGTCACAAGCCTTCGCGCGCGCGAAACGCATCGTGGAAGAGGAGCACAAGGAAGTAGTTGGCATTGGTGGCCTTCACATTTTGGGTACGGAGCGCCACGAATCGCGGCGCATCGATAATCAGCTCCGCGGACGTGCCGGACGTCAGGGCGATCCTGGTTCGTCGCGCTTTTACCTTTCGCTTGAAGACGACCTGATGCGCATCTTTGCAGGCGACAAGGTCAAAGCGTTGATGCAGCGCCTGGGAATGGAGAAGGGCGTCGCTATCGAGTCGAAGATGGTCTCGAAGCGGATCGAGTCAGCGCAGAAGTCAGTGGAAGGACGAAACTTCGAATCGCGCAAACACCTGCTCGAGTATGACGATGTCATGAACAAGCAGCGCGAAACGATTTATGGTTTGCGCCGCCAGTTGATGGAAGAGCCGGATCAGCGTGAATACCTGATGGGCGATCCGCCGCAGGCCGGAGTTGCCTATGATCTGCTTTCCGACCTTACCAAGCAGTATTTGAATCCGGATGTTTCACCCGACGATTGGGACGTCGAAAACTACAAGATTCAAATCAAGACCATCTACGATTTTGACGCGGACGCTCAAGGCATCGATATTCCGAATCTTACTTCGCAGGAAGTAACGGACGCGATTTGGGAAAAGCTTAAGGTCAAGTACGCGGAGAAGGAACAACAGATCGGCCCCGAGGCGATGCGCACCTATGAACGCATCATCATGCTCAACATCATCGACGCGCAGTGGAAAGACCACCTCCTCTCGCTCGATCATCTCAAGCAGGGCATCGGCCTGGTCGGCTACGGTCAAAAGGATCCACTGGTTGAATATAAGAAGCAGAGTTTCGACATGTTTCAGGAGATGCTCGATCGCATCGATACCAGCACGATCAGATCGCTCTTCAATCTTCAGATTGTATCGGAAGAACCGCCCGAGGCCTTACGTCAACGCCGTTCGCCACGGCGACCTAGTCCGATGACATTTACCGGACCAAACCAGGGCGCGGCCGCAGCCGGCGAAGAAGCGGGCAAGGTCAAGACCGTCGTGCGCGACCAGCCGAAAGTTGGTCGCAACGAACCATGCCCCTGCGGCTCAGGCAAGAAATATAAGAAATGTCACGGAGCGGCCTAGTGTTGCCGCCACCCCTACCGTCAATCATTGGAAAAACCCATGAGCAACGCCAAGCCAATTATTCGCTGTCTTCTGGCAGTCTTTCTGGTTAGCTGCGTTACTCCGATGATCCTCGGGGACCAAATCACTGCGCCTATTCAGCAGACTTCTCTTGAACAACTCAAAGCAAAACTTCAAAAGCAATACGATGACATTGAGAAGCAGTTTGCCCATGGGCCAAGCACGTTAGTTTTTCCGCCTGACGCGCGCCAGCGTCTGCGCCGCTGGCAAGATGATTTAGCACGCTTCTTCGCGGAAGCCGGAGCAACCGTTGACGAAATTCTTCAACTGAAGCCTCCCCAGGAGGAAATGTGGCGCGAGCGCCGAGAGACACTTTCGCTCTATTCGGAACCCATTAGTCCTGCGGAGAGCCGCACGGTTTTCGGCCGCGGTGAGGTCCAAACGCGCGCTCGCTTGCTGCCGTCCCCGCTCGCCGTCTATCCGGAGCAGGCACGAGCAGCGAAAGCTAAAGGGGAAGTTCGGCTTCGGGTCGTGCTGGCCGCTGACGGCAGCGTGAAAAATATTTTTCCCATGAAGCCGCTGAAGTATGGGTTAACTGAAGCGGCGATGGACGCAGCCGCACAGCTTAAATTTGAGCCCGCCATCAGGAACGGACAACCCGTTTCGCAGTTTGCGACCAGCGTGTATGAATTCAAGAACGGCGCTTCGCGGCCGCCTTATTTCCCGGTTTCAGAGTTTTATTTTTGAAGTGGGACAACATAAGCAGAATCAACAACCGAAGATGGGAAGCAACTTTAATCTTACTGAAACCCAAGGGCTTTCGAGTCGATTGGGGTAAACTTCCGTTCCCTTACTCCGTCTAGATCCTGATTTATCCTACTGCTTCCGGAATGACTACAACATCAGCGAATCCCGCAGTGCAGGCCATCATCGAGGGGGCCGCTCCGCATCAGGCAAGGCTCGCAGCCGCCAGCGGATTGTTACCGCTGCCGCAGTCTGATTTGCTGGAAGTGCTTGTGGCCCTGCGAACTTCCGAGGATTCGGAAATCGCGGCGGCGGCAAAGGACTCTCTCGAATCCCAAGAGGCGGAAGACTTGCTGACCGCCGCCAGGAGCGACGATACCTCTACGGCCGTCCTTGATTACCTGGCTACGTTATCGGGAGATGCTCGCGAAATTCACGAAGCGGTAATCCTCAACAGCAAAACAGCGGATGAGACGATCGCGACTTTGGCTTCGTCTACTTCGGATGGATCCCTGCTGGACATAATCGCCATTAATCAGCAGCGGCTCGTGCGATTTCCGAAAATCATTGACGCGCTCCTTGCCAACTCGGACCGTTCCGGTGAAGCCGAACGTCGCGCACGCGAAACCAGGCAGGAGTTTTTTGAAAAGGAAAGAGGCGCGCAGCAAATTGCCCAGGAACTCCGAACAAGAGGCAAGAGCGCGGCTGCGGAGTTTTTTGAAAGTGCCGACCTGTCGGGAGGTTTGAGTGTCGAAGATGCCTGGTTAATCGCCGAACACATCGAGGTGTCCGATGCCGATCTCGACGACTCCTGGCTGCCCTCAGAACGTCATGAAGAACTGAAGGCAGAAACTCCCGAGGAGCGCGCCGCAAACTTCAAACGCGCAATCGAGTTTGAACGAGTTGAAGTAGGTGAAGTTCCGCCCGAGCGCGTGACTTTGATCCGGCGCCTTATGTTTATGAATGCGAGAGACCGCATGAAGATGGCCATGAAAGGCGATCGCGAAGCCCGCGGCATCCTGATTAGGGATTCAAACAGAGTAGTGGCAACGGCGGTGATCCATAACCCCCGGATTACCGATCAGGAAGCGGAAAATATTGCCGCGATGAGGACCGTGGCTGGTGAAGTGCTGCGCCTTATCTCCTTGAATCGCAACTGGGCCCGTTCATATCCCATTATTCACAACCTCGTTCGTAACCCTCGCACTCCAATCCCTACCGTGATCGGCACGCTTCCTCGGATTCGCACCAAGGACCTCAAGCATCTCGCTCAAAACCGCAATGTCTCCGAGGCCACACGGCGCCAGGCGCTGCGTCTCGTTGAGGCCCGTTCAGGTGATTAGGTATCGGTCTTTTGGCCGAACGTGTGCTTGCCCTCTGGAGTGGAATGTCACAGAAGTTTTGCGAAATGGTTAACATTGTCCTTGACACGTCACGGCATTTCGGTATAATTTCACACATTGACCGCGAGTTCTGCTTGAAAAGGTGCTAAGTCTCCTGAGACGCGGTCTAATTTCTATCCAATACCGCGAGGCTTTATCTCACCCGCTAAAACGCACCGCCTGGTTCATCGGAATCCGTCCCAAGTGACGATTCTCAGTTCTTTGCCACCGCCCTGGATTTACCCGAACCTGCCGGAAAGTTTGCCCCGCCAATCTTAATTGATTAGCGGGGCGCCTCTCTTTTTGCTGTCCCAATTAATTAGAACTACTTCCGGGGAAGGGCAGGCTCGTCCTGCAACTCCGACGCAATGCCCGGAACTGTGGACTGGAGAACTCCTGCCGTGCCGGTCATCTCAGCAAACAACCTCTCATACTGGTCTACGACTCGATCCCAATCATAATATCGCTGCACTCTAACTTGAGCCCGATTGCGATAACTCTGCACCAGCGAGCCGTCGCGCAAAACACGTTGGAGCTTTTTTGTCAGATCAAATTCGTCCGCATAAGTTATTCCGGCATCTCCCACTGCCTCGATGTTTTCCGGAGTGGCCAGGGTCAATACGCAGTTGCCATAGCCCATTGCCTCCAGGAGCGCGGGATGTGTTCCCCCCACCTCGGTTGCATGCACATAACAATATGCATTCTGTTGCAGAGCGCGGTAGTCCTGTCCAAAAACGAAACCGGTGAAAACAATTCTCTTGTCGCCACGCGCGCGTGCCTTCAAGTCACTGATGTAGTCGTGCGCGTAGGGCGCATCGCCGACAATCAATAAACGATAGGCGGTCCGCACCTTCTTGAAAGCTTCTATTACGAGGTGTGCATTATTTTCTGGCTCAAGCCGGGAAACGTAGAGAACATACCGATTTGGCTCGGCTCGCCAACGCCGTACGGCCGCCCGGTCCGGCCGCCGTTCAACTTCCGAACCGTAGGCGATCATTTCGGACTTTGCGTGGTAACGAGCAAGGTAATAATCCTGAATGACCTGCGCGTCTGTCACCATCACATTGGGAAGAATCGTAGCCAAACGTTCGGCTGCCAGATAGTAGCGCCTGCCCAACCAGCCCCATTTTTTCCGTTTGTGCTCGAGTCCGTCCACGTTGATGGCCACCGGCGTGCCCGTGAGTCTGAGTATAGGCGCGAAAGGAGCATTCGCAGCGTTGCAGATTAGCGCGGCATCAAACCGGGACGAGACCGCGTGGACCACGGAAAGAAAGGAATGAACAACGGTGTCAAAGTATTTGTGGCGAATCGTGGGAAGTACTTTCAGCCGCACACCGTGATACTCCAACTGGCGTGGCGAAACGTAGTGTGCTCGGCCATACACTGTGACCTCGTGCCCGCGCGCTACCAGTCTGGTCGAGAGATGTTCCGCGAAGGTTTCGAATCCGCCGTAGCTGGCTGGAATCCCACGCGTTCCGAGAATAACGATGCGCATAAGCCTGAGAATCGATTCCGTTAAGTTTCTACGTCACTAAATTGATCAAACTGAATTGCCTAATCTACGCCTGAGGCTTTCCTGTAAATCGCGAGAGTTTGACGGGCCGTCTCGCGCCAGTCGAAAAGTTTCGCCCGTTCCAAACCCTTGACGCGAAGCTGCGCGCGCAAGTCTGAATCAGTTATCACCGTCTGAATTGCGGAAGCTATGTCCTCTACATCAAATGGATCCACCAGCAAGCCCGCATCTCCGACCACTTCCGGCAGGCTGGTTTGGTTGCCGACGACTACCGGCGCACCACATTTCATTGCCTCAAGCGGTGGCAAGCCGAAGCCTTCAAA
>JBGQJH010000006.1:0-18816 GCA_041498935.1 Pyrinomonadaceae bacterium
CGTCGCTGGCACATGGGATTCAACCGGGATAAGGATTTACGTCAACGGCGTTCTTGAAGACACCAACTCCTCACACGTGACGCGGAGCCTAGGCGGCGAGCCGATGGAGATCGGGCACCAGTTTGGTAGTGGAAACACGTTTTTCAATGGACTCATCGACGAAGTGGAAATGTTCAACCGCGCCCTCGATATTACAGATATCCAGGCCATCAACAACGCGGGCTTTGCCGGTAAATGCAAGCTGTGTCTTGCGCCGCCGGCGAACATGGTGGGCTGGTGGAATGGCGATGCAAATCCGAACGACAGTTCAGGCAACGGCAACAACGGCACGCTGCAAGGCGGCACCGCATTCGCGGTGGGCAAGGTCGGGCAAGCTTTCAATTTTAACGCCGCCGCTAATTCCGGCGTTATAGTCCCGCCAGGCTCGTCGCTTAATCCTACGGACGCGATCACGCTTGATGCCTGGGTAAAGCCGTCGAGCTTTCCTAATTCCGGGCCGGCAGTAATTCGCAAAGATTCGAACGGTGCAGGCACCACGCAGTACAGCCTCAATGTTGGTGACGGAATTACTACCGGTGTGGCGCACTGCAACATCGGCGGAACCATAGGAGCAACAGGTGGCTCAGTCCCGCTGAACCAATGGTCGCACCTGGCATGTACCTACGACCGCGAGAACCTTCGCGTATACGTCAACGGTGTTGAAGTTGCTTCCGCGGCAGGGACGTCGGCAATTCCCACTGCAGCGACAAACCTGGCAATCGGTAAAGAAGACCTGTTCACGGACAGAAATTTTGATGGCGTAATTGATGAAGTAGAAATCTTCAACCGCGCGCTCACTCAAACAGAGATTCAGTCAATCGTCGCCGCCGGCGCCAGCGGCAAGTGCAAGCTCGGCTGCACGCCGCCGCCAGCAAACATGGTCAGTTGGTGGGACGGTAGCGGCAGCGGCTCAGCCGTGAACGATATTCAGGGCGCCAATGTCGCCTCGTTACAAGGCGGCGCCGTTTTCACAACCGCCAAGGTTGGACAGGGATTCGGTTTCGACGGAACCAGCGCTTACGTGAACGTTCCCGACAACGCGAATCTTTATTCCTCAGGCTCCTTCACGACAGATGCGTGGATCAAGACGAGTCAGAACACGGGATTTCAACAGATCATTGCTCACTACGAGTGTTCCGGCAACTGCCCCGCCAACTCAAATTCCGTCTATGACCTCTATATAGACGACGACAAACTCGAAGGACAGATTCGCGACACGACCGGCGCCGATCAGATACTCACGGGGACACAAATAATAACGGATGGCAAATTCCATCATGTCGCGTTGCAAAGAGACATTGGGCAAAACCAGATGGTGCTTTACCTCGATGGCGCGATAGACGCCAGCGCTACCCTAATTCCTACCGGAGCGCTCAAAGACGACGATGGCTTCCCCGACCCAGTAACGATCGGGACAGTTATCCAAAACAACAACCCCGGCTGCGGCTGCCCTTTACAATTTTTCACCGGGGTGATCGACGAAGTGGAATACTTTAACCGGGCGCTCTCCTTGTCTGAAGTCCAGGCCATCTTCAACGCCGGCGGGGCGGGCAAGTGTAAGACCGGCGGCGCGACTCCCATCGTTCAGGCCGGCGATGCAACGATCACTTTCCCGAACGGAAGCGGAGCTGGCACGACAACTTATCAAACACTGCCGACTTATCAAGCCGGCCCCATGCCATTCGGCTACAACTCGCCATTGCACATCGCGGACATCTCAACCACCGCCGTCGTGCCCGGTACGACGCACGTCTGCTTCAATTTGCAGGCGCCGGAGTTTGCGCTAGCGCCGTTTACGCAGTTGCGAATACTGCACCTGGAGGGAAACCTGCTCGTTAACCGCACCAGTTTTTCCAGTCCCGCCACCGGCACGCTCTGTGCGGATGTCGGCAGCCTGTCGCCATTTGTGATCGCGCAGAATACGAACGCACCGACTGCGGCACCGGCGTCGATCGCTGGCACCATCACGACTGCAAACGGCTTACCGCTGGCGGGCGTAAGCATGAGCCTGGGCGGCGCAAGATCGGTGAGGACCATCACCGACAGCAACGGTAACTACTCCTTCAGTAATCTCGACACGGATCAGTTTTATACGGTGACACCGTCGCTCATGAATTATCACTTCAGTCCCGCAGAGCTATCGTTCTCGTTGCTAGGAAACAAGACCGACGCTGTGTTCACCGCGACGCGCGATGCGGCAATTATCGGCAACGTCATCGATTCGCCGGATTATTTTGTGCGCCAACACTACCTCGACTTCCTCGGGCGCGAGCCCGATGACAGCGGCTTTAACTTCTGGAGTGATCAGATTTCTTCCTGCGGTTCTAACGCAGCCTGCCTGGAGGTAAAGCGGATCAATGTTTCGGCTGCCTACTTCCTCTCGATAGAGTTCCAGCAAACCGGAGGTTTGGTGGATGGACTCTATCGAGCAGGCTACGGCAGCCGACCACAGTATGCGGAGTTCATGGCAGACCAGCAGCGGGTGGCGCAGGGAATAGTGGTAGGCAGGAGTGGCTGGGAGCAAGAGTTGGCTGCAAACAGGGCCGCCTTCCTGGACGCCTTCGTCCAGCGCTCCGCATTCCGCGCTGCTTATGACAGCCTGAGTAACAGTGCTTATGTCGACGCGTTGATTGGGCACACGGGCGTGAGCTTCAGCCAGACGGAACGAGACGCACTGGTGAATGGCTTGACGAGTGGGTCGCTGACGCGGGGCGCTGTCCTCGGGCAAATAGCTGAGAACGATGGCTTCGTGCGTAGTAAATTCAACCAGGCGTTCGTGCTGATGGAGTACTTCGGCTACCTGAGGCGGGACCCGGACGAGAGTGGTTATCAGTTCTGGCTGACGAAGCTAAACCAGTTCAATGGCAACTTCGTACAGGCGGAGATGGTGAAGGCCTTCATCACTTCGGGTGAATACCGACAACGGTTCAGTCAATAGCGGGCAGCACAAAACCCCTGGACAGGATAAGGACACAGCGCGCCGTGCCCTTACCAACGATCATGAGCGAACACGCAGGTTCCTCCTGCAATCTTAGCGCCATCTTCACGGCATGCCGTGCCGCAGTTTTCTCCCGGCTACATAATTGCGGGCGGGGAAACAAGTCCCCCGTCTACCGACTTGATTTGGCACGTGCTATCGATTAGCTTTCCTCTTACACTACCCAGTCGAAAAGTTTCCCAGTCTCGCTTTCAGTATGCCTTTAAGCTCGCTCAATTTTCTGGCTGTAGCCGCGTCGGCAATCCTGGCACTCGCGTTGACGCCGCTGGTGCGTTACCTCGCCCGGCGCTACGGCATGGTTGCCAAGCCGAAGACTGACCGCTGGCACAAGAAACCGACGGCAATGTTCGGCGGTGTCGGGATCTGGTTGGCGGTAGTCGTCACTTACCTCGTCTTCATTCGACCGCACACGCCGCCGGGTTGGGGACACTTTCCGGGATCGTTTCTGGATGTAGTCATTGGCGCGAGCACTTTCCTGTTCCTGGTCGGCCTGGCTGACGATTTCCTGCACACCAAGCCTTATCAGAAACTCATCGGACAGGTCATGGGCTCGGCCTTCGTAATCTATTACGGCCTGACTCTGCCCTGGACCAGCTACTCGGCGCTGAACGTCGCGTTGACTATCTTCTGGTTGATCGGGATCACGAATGCGGTGAACCTGCTCGACAACATGGATGGACTGGCGACCGGGATCGCAACAATTGCATCGGGCTTTCTGGCGGTCAGCTTTCTTGCCACCGGCCAGATGACGGAAGCGCTGATGCTGCTCACCTTCGCCGGCGCGCTGCTGGGTTTTCTGGTTTACAACTCCAGCCCCGCATCCATTTTCATGGGCGATTGCGGTTCGATGTTTATGGGATTTTTTCTGGCGAGCGCGGCTTTGGTTAACGTGTCGGGGGGCCGCTCGAGAAGTCTGCTGCCGGTGCTCGCTGTTCCGATCCTGGTTCTGTTCATACCAATTTTTGACACTACGTTCGTGACGATTCTGAGAAAACTTTCCGGACGGGCCGCGTCGCAGGGTGGGAGCGATCACACTTCGCACCGGCTGGTAGCCCTCGGCATGTCGGAACGTCACGCAGTTTGGATGCTTTACGGTTTGGCCGCGCTCTCGGGTGTTCTCGCGCTATTGGTTCAGGAGGTAAAGCTCGACGTGAGTCTGGCGGCGATTGCCGGTTTCACTGTCTTGCTGACGCTGCTCGGCGTCTATCTGGCCGGCGTTAAGGTCTACGACAAGACTGAGGAAGCTTTGGCAGCCGGCGAGAATTCTCTCTACGCATTCCTGATCGATCTCTCTTACAAGCGTCGTATCTTCGAGGTGCTGCTCGACGTAGTTCTCATCCTTTTGGCTTATTGGGGCGCTTACGCAGTGAAGTTTGGCGCGCTGTCCGGAAGCACTGCGTGGAAACTCTTCCTGCGCACTTTGCCGGTCCTGGTGTTCGTCAAGATGGCCTCCTTCCTGGTGATGGGCGTTTACCGTGGGCTTTGGCGTTACACCGGTCTTGACGATCTGATCGTGTTTGCTAAGGCCGTAGTGCTCAGCTCGGTTCTAAGCGTGCTGGCGGTGCTGTTTGCTTTTCGGTTTGAAGGCTTCTCGCGCACCGTTTTCATCATCGACGGCATATTGATGTTCATGTTTCTTGCCGGCAGCCGGCTGGCGTTTCGTTTGTTCCGGCAAGTCATCCCGGTCGCAATAAGCCCCGAAGGCCGGCGAGTTCTAATTTACGGAGCCGGAGACGGCGGCGAATTGTTGCTCAGGGAACTCCAGAATAACCGCGCGCTAAAGTATGCACCCGTCGGTTTTCTTGATGACGATCCAGCCAAGAAAGGTAAATTGATCCACGGCCTCAAGGTTTACGGTGGCAATGGCGATCTAGACTCAGTTTGCCGGCAACATGAAGTGGATGAAGTACTGATCTCGAGTTCCAAAATGACGGAAGAACGACTCCAGGAGATTTTGGGCTTTTGTCGCTCGCAGAACATTCTGGTTAAGCGTATGCGCATAACCGTTGAAGACTTGACCTAACTTTGAAGAGCGGCATCTGAATTTCGACGAAACACTTCCAATAGTTCATGCCAGATCAATTGATGCAATTTAAAGCCAGCGCGCCGCTGAAGGTGATCGCGACGTTAACTGTCGTGCTCGCGTTGTTTGCTTCCTGGTTCGTGGTTCGCTGGTATCTCGGCAATACCATCGCGGAATATTTCCATCCCGAGGATCATCGCCTGGAGACCGCGCAAATGGCGGTGGGGTTGGCGCCTAACGATCCCTTGCCCCATTGGAGACTCGGTAATCTGGCACAGAAGGAGCTGCCTCCCGATCAGATTTCGCTGGTCGTGGCCGAGTATGAAAAAGCTGTCAGCTTGTCGCCAAACGATTACCGCTTGTGGACGGATTTCGGCGGCGCCCTGGAGCAGGAAGGGGATTTTGACAAGGCGGAAAAGGCCTTGCGAGAGGCAGTGAAACTGGCGCCGTCGTATGCGTATCCACATTGGTACCTGGGAAACTTGCTGATACGCACCGACCGTTACGCGGAAGGGTTTGCGGAGTTGCGGCAAGCGAGCGAAGCCAACGATCAATTCCAACCCCAGCTATTCAATCTCGCGTGGCAACTTAATAAGGATGACTTTAACTCGCTCAAGGCCGCGGTCGGGAACACGCCCGGAGTTCGCGCCATGTTTTCGAAATACCTGGTGGAGCGTGGGCGTTACGACGAGGGTCTGGGTCTTTGGAATACCTTGACTGAAACTGAAAAGAGAGAAAGCCGCTTCGCCGCGGATCCGATCATAAGCAGTCTGATTGCAAGCCAACGCTACCATCAGGCCATGGAGATTTGGAATGAGGTCGCGCCGGGTCCGATTTACCACGCCGAACCAGGACACATTCTGGATCGCGGGTTTGAAGACAATCTGGCTCATGGTCCGGGTGCGGTTTTTGGCTGGCAGGTACAGTCAAATCCGCAAACGCAAATAGGAATCGACGCCGGCCAGGGTCACAGCGGCAGCCGCAGCTTGCGCGTGTTCTTTCAGGTGCGCTCACACATCGATGTAATCAATGTGTCGCAGCTAGTCCCGGTGCGACCGAACACACAGTATGATTTTGAATGCTACTTGAAGACTGAAAGACTCGAGAGCGCATCCACGCCGGCGGTTGTAATTGCCAATGCGGCCGACGACGCGGTGCTGGCTGGTTCAAACTCTGCCCCGAGCGGCAGCAATAGCTGGCAGCCCATTTCCCTGTCGTTTAAGACAGGGCCGAAAACGGAAGCTGTCAAAGTAAAAATCCTACGAGCTTCCTGTCCTGACAGCCCAGTTTGCCCGATCTTTGGTACCGTTTGGTATGACGACTTCGATCTTAAGCCCCGAAAATAGCGCGCTCGTTTCGCCGGAAACTCAGGCGCCCATAATTCAGCCGGTCGGGTACACCACTTATCGCATCAGGCACACGCTGGCGAGCCGTTTCGCATTCCTGATCGTCTGTGTCGCAATCATACTTTCGGCGCTTGCCTACGGCACGGTCCACTATTGGGCCCTCGCGATCTTTTTTCTCGGGGGCATTTCGATCCTGATTCTATGGCTGATTGACAGTTGGAGTCTCGGATCATTTCGTATCAGCCGAAATGTTTTGCAGTTGCCGCTGCTGGGAATGTTTTTGCTGGGCCTGGTTCAGTTGCTTCCGTTGCGGCATCCGGAGGACGTAGGAACTCACTCCATTCCTCTCGTCAGCAGTCTGTCGTTTGACCCTTACTCGACCAGGTTTATTCTGGTCCAGGTGGCGGCTTTGCTCATCTATTTCGCCGCTGTCCTGGTATTTACCGACACGCCAAAGCGTCTCCGCCTGCTGGTGAGGACGATCACCGTCTTTGGATTTTTCCTGGCAATCTTCGGTCTGACGCAATCGTTCACCAGTCCCGACAAGGTCTATTGGATACGCGAGATGCCGCAGAGCCAGGCCTTCGGACCATTCATCAATCGTCATCACTTTGCCGGCTACATGGAGTTGGCCCTCGCTCTCCCACTCGGGCTGGTATTCACCGGAGCGATTGAGAAGGAGAAGAAATTCATCTACCTCTTTGCGGCCGGCCTGATGGCCGTTGCCTTGATAATGACGAATTCTCGCGGCGGCATTATCAGTCTCCTGGCGGAAGTACTCTTTCTTGTCGCCACCATGGGATTGCGGCGTCATCACAAGAAACGAAAGTCGGAGGAACACAAACCGCGCATCAAGAGCGCGGCGATGAAGGCCGGGCTGGCGTTGGCGTTGGTCGTTGCGCTTTTTGCCGGCGTGGTCTTGTTGGGTGGCGAAGAGGCGCTAAGCCGGATAGTTGGTTCGGTTAACACTGACGACCCGACGACCGGCCGCGCGCACTTCTGGGGCGTCACTGTCGACATAATAAAGAACCATCCGTTAATCGGTACCGGACTGGGCGCGTTTGGCGTGGTCTATACCGGCTACGATTCGCGCAACGGCATGTATCGACTGGAACAAGCGCACAACGATTATCTGCAAGTCTTGTCTGATGGCGGGATCATCGGCGCCGTGATTGGCTTGTTCTTTCTGGTCAGCCTGTTCCGCATGGGGTTTGCACGGCGAGAATCTCGTGATGATTTCAGGCGAGGTGTGGCTACCGGCGCCCTGGCGGGATGCTTTGCCGTGCTGATCCACAGCTTTTTTGATTTCACGTTGCATACTCCCGCAAACGCGCTGCTTTTTCTTGTCCTCGCTGCGCTGGCAACAGTGAATGGACGCGTCGAGGACGTGCAATCGCGCCGGAAAAAACGTCAGCGCCCTAATTCAGAGGCAGCGGCACGAACCGGCTGAAGGCTTCCGGCAAACTGACTGGGCATTCACCGCGTGTAGTATCATCCGCTCGCGTAATCAGCAATTGAGTTTCACTAACAACTGACCAGGAGGCGGCAGACACTTGGCTTCAACTGCTTCAGCCAAAATGGAGACGAGCAAGGAACGGGAAACTACGAGGGCTTCGTCGGTGCCGGGACTCTGTCTCACGGCTGCGGCGAAACATGCGAAGCAAGACGCGCTCAACCACAAGATTGGTAGCGAGTGGATCAACATTTCGGCCGACACGTTTGTGGCGCGTGTGCGAGATGTCGCGCTTGGTCTGGCGGAGTTGGGAATAAAACCCGGCGATCGGATCGCGCTGCTATCGGAGAACAGACCCGAATGGTCGATTGCCGATCTCGCGATTCTCAGTCTGGGCGCGATTAACGTTCCTATCTACACGACCCAGGCAGTTGATCAGATCCGCTACATACTCACTGATTCAGGTGCTCGCGCAATTTTCGTTTCCAGCAGAAAACTGTTTAGACATGCGCGCAAGGCGCTGGAGGGTCTGGATTTTCTCGAGAGGATCATTTTTTTCGACGATCCTGAGGGTGACGACATTGAGAGATCAGCAACGCTGGAGTCCCTGGAAAAGATTGGGCAGGAGCGAGCCAAGAATAAGCCGGCGGCCTTTGAAGCTTATCTCAAGGCAATCAGACCCGACGATCTCGCCACCATAATCTATACGTCTGGCACGACCGGCGAACCAAAGGGCGTAATGCTAACGCACGCTAATTTCGTGTCGAATGTGGTAGCGATAGCCGGCGGTCTGCCCATCTCGGCGAGTGACATTGCTTTATCAGTGCTTCCGCTATCGCACATTTTTGAGAGAACCGGATTTTATATCTTCTGTTACAGCGGTGTCTCCGTGTACTACACGGCTTCCTTCGATCAAGTCGCTGAAAACCTGCGCGAAGTTAGACCTACTGTTATGACCGCCGTGCCTCGCCTGTTCGAGAAGGTTTATCACAAGATTGTTAAGAAAGGCTTCTCGCAGAAGGGCTGGAAGCGCAAGGTCTTTGTACGATCCCTGGAGGTTGGGCAGCGTTATGCGGAGGCGAAGGACAAGGGAAAACTTGTGGGGCCGGCATTGGCGCTGCAACAGAGGATGGCAAACCGCCTGGTGTTTTCAAAGTGGCGTGAAGGTGTCGGAGGCCGTCTAAGATATTTCGTCTCCGGCGGAGCGCCACTTTCGCCGGCCCTCTCCTACGCTTTTCTCGCCGCAGGCATTCCGATTTTGCAAGGCTACGGCGCCACTGAGACGTGCATTGTTTCGGCAAATCGTCCCGAGAACAATCAAGTAGGGTCCGTGGGGGCGCCCTTCGAGGGAATCGAAGTCAAAATCGCGGAAGACGGTGAGATTCTCCTGCGCGGCCCAAACGTCATGCGTGGCTATTATGGCCATCCGGAAGAGACCGCCTCCGTCTTGAGTGATGAATGGTTTGCCTCCGGCGATGTTGGTCATTTGGATAAAGAGGGCCGCCTCTACATCACCGATCGAAAAAAGGATCTATTCAAACTCTCAAACGGAAAATACATTGCACCTCAGCAAATTGAGAGCCTTCTGAAACAAAGCGAGTTTGTAAGCCAGGTGGTGGTGGTCGGGGTAGGGCGCAAACAACCCGCGGCACTGATCGTCCCCGAGTGGGAAGCTGTCAGACAGGCGCTCTCTGACGCGGGCGAAAAGTTTCCGGCCGATCGTGCGGAACTCGCCAGATTTGCCCCAGCCATGAAGATAGTACAAAGCGATGTTGCCCTTCTCACACGCGAACTCGCCGACTATGAGCGCATCCGTCGGATTGCTTTGCTTCCAGATGAATTCTCGATTGACAGGGGAGAGTTGACACCGACGCTCAAAGTTAAGCGGCGCATCATCGATCAGAAGTTTGGCGCACTGATCGAGGAGCTTTATTCTTGATCGTTGGTTGAAGCCCTGGCTGATCGGTCTTGTCCCAGGATCGACTCGGCTAGAACTCTTAGATTAATCGGCAAGTCAGGAGTGCGACATTCTCCCTTGCGGGGCTGAGTGTAGAAGGCCAGCAGCGGAATCTCGCAATAACAGAAATCGCAACCAGCCAGGTGATGTTTCACCAGGAAGTTGATTTCCGGCGCAAGTACCTGGTAATGATATGAGAGTAGGAGGTTCGAAGAGGGGCAAGCCAGGTTCTTGCTGAATGACTTTACGCTTGAGGCTTTCATCAGTTTGCCTACAGGTTAACAGGCTAGTTGCTCAAATCCAGAAAAAAGAGTCCCGCTTGAGGGATTGAGGAAGGCAAAGGGGCAAGATTTGCTTGTTAGCCTCAACCAAAGGAACCCGCCGATTCGTCCGCTGCTTCAACAGCTTAATAGACCTAATCGCCTCTCACTTCCATAACTTTGCCTGCCAAAATCCGTCCTTTTGTAGTCTGGAATCAATAACTTGGCGGAAGTGCAAAAACATGTTGCTCATTTCTGAGAATGTTGCTAAGATGCTCGCCGTCAAGTCAGAGAGCGCCTGCTCTTTGACGCTCGTTCCAGGGCAGCCCACCTGTTTCTCAAGATTACTCGGGCAAATTCAGAATGACTAGCCATAGCCCCCCAAGGCTAATTCAAGACTCTCTCTAGAAAGACCACCAGTTGTTACCTTACCAAAGGTGCTTGTCTCCATTGCGCAGCTGAGATTTGCCTAAGTTTACCTGTTTAGGCGGAGCGCCGCAGGTCGTCAAGAGTTTCCCGCCAGGTGAAGTCCCATCAACTCCATAACCCAAAGAACAATCCTTGTGAAATCTTTAAGTCACGAAGTCGAAAAAGAAGTTGAGCTAGCTCCCGTCAGCCAGGAGCCGCAGACTGCCCGCGCAAAACGCACCGCAGAGCGGATGGCGAAAAGCGGTAAGTGGGTCGAGAGCCTGCGATGTTCGGATGTAAATCGACTCTGGTCGGAATTGCACCGCATCGTTTCCCACCATCCTCTGGTGAGGGCCTCGCGTAGCGCCGGCTTATTGGTAGAGGAGGGCGCAATCACCGCTTACACTGATCTTACCCAGGAGCTCTTTGTACAACTGCTGAGCAAGAACCGCTTTGAGCATTATCTCGAATCGGAGATGACCGATTACGAAATTGAATGCGAGATTGGTCAGATCGAACTCACTAACCTGCTCACTGCTGAACTACGAAAGCGCCATCCTGAAAGCTATCGCCTCGCCCGCCGCATTTCTACCCTCATCCAATCGAGCTCAAACTTTCGCCGCTTTGATTCGAGCGGCAGCGGGGATGAACCTCATCGCCGACTCGCCGACCGAATTTATGGTCTCAGTGAATGGGCCGACGGCAAGCGTCGCCGCGACTCGCACGAGGTTGAGCAGCGCGTCCACATCATTCCGGTTCGTGCGCGCGACACACGAATGGTGGGATGCACGGGCGATTCCCAGGTCGTGATTAGTAATTCGGACCTGGAGGATCTCATTGTTTCCGTGTTGGACGCGGTCGACTCGCCAGTTGATGTTAGAGCACTTCGCAGTCTGGTTATGTCTCGACTTCCGGTGATGGACATTTATCTAGTGCCGCTGGACGGCGACGACAACGACGGGGAAGGCAATCATTTTCAGCCGGTGGACAAGGGTGAAGATCCGGAGCAAGGCCTGCTGCGGCGCGAGTCGGAGGATGAAGCAGCCGGGTTTGTCGATCACTTTCTTGGCCACCTGCACGAAACTGTTCGCGGAAAGGTCAAGCAATACAACCGCATTCTCGGAGTGTTATGGCATTGCTATTTGAGCCCGCAGCACTCCACCCAGCTTGAGGTCGCGGCTGTGTTGGGAGTTTCCGATTCGCTCGTTTCGGATTATCGAAGACGAATTGAACAGGAACTACGTGCGCTTTCTTTTTCTGAAGTTGAGGAGGCCAGAAGATTCGAAGGTGCATTACGCGAGCGCGTTAGAGAACTTGTTTTAGTCAGCGACCAAAACGAGGTAGCAGTTTAGACTTCCCTGGGCTCCTTTCAAAAGCCTGCTACTAAACTGCAAGTCGAGGCTGCGGCGCGTTGAGCGTAGCAGCTTCTTTTGATTTACAGCCCAGGCCTCTAACCACTCTTGCTACTCGCGGGAGGATTTGAAAGCCGCCCAAAGCAGCTTCCGAAACTACCAGGGCGCGGAACAACCGGCGGTCAAACGCTTAGGCGGAACAAGTTCGAATTGCAGGACTACGAGCCGGTCACGCCGTCACCCAGTTGGCCCAGGGCTTTTGCATTTCGCGCCTTTGGCGCTGAATACCTCGCAACCTAACCTGTTGAATCTTTGCTTTCCTCTTGCTCCCCCGGCTTCCGTTCAGGCCTCATGTGGGGGAACAAAATCACGTCGCGGATGGATTGCTTGTTGGTGAGTAGCATGGTGAAGCGATCGATGCCGATGCCGATGCCGGCGGCGGGTGGCATGCCATACGAGAGCGCGCGGATGTAGTCTTCATCCATCACCATCGCCTCTTCATCGCCTCGCTCGCGCTGCGTCGTCTGTTCCATAAAACGTTGATACTGCTCCGCCGGGTCGTTCAATTCGGAGAAGCCGTTGGCACACTCCATGCCGACGATGTACAACTCGAAGCGCTCAGCGACGAATGGGTTAGACGGAGAGGCTTTCGAAAGCGGCGACACAACTTTGGGGAAATCATAGATAAGCGTCGGCTGAACAAGATTGTGTTCTACGTGCTCTTCAAACAACGCCAATAAGTTCTCATCGGTAATCGCTTGGTTGGGGGCGAATCGAGCAACGCTCTCTCTCATCGCCATTCTTTGAAACGGCTGCCCAAAATCAAGCGAGTGTTCCCCAAACTGCGCGTGCGTATGTCCGAGAACCGTAAACACGACTGCGCGGAGTAT
This sequence comes from Pyrinomonadaceae bacterium, assembly GCA_041498935.1. Taxonomy (GTDB): domain Bacteria; phylum Acidobacteriota; class Blastocatellia; order Pyrinomonadales; family Pyrinomonadaceae; genus PSRF01. Next base: position 12,727 of record JBGQJH010000006.1, read on the forward strand.
CTCTTCGCAGAAATCCATCATCTGGTTCACGTCTGCATAGGCCCAGTAAAACTCCAGCATCGTGAACTCGGGGTTGTGACGCGTGGAGATCCCTTCGTTGCGGAAGTTTCGGTTTAGCTCATAGACTTTTTCGAAACCACCGACCAGCAGTCGCTTTAAATACAACTCCGGCGCAATCCGCGCGTAAAGGTCAATGTCCAAAGCGTTGTGATGTGTTTTGAACGGTCTGGCCGCAGCGCCGGTCGCGAGTGGCGTGAGCATCGGCGTCTCAACTTCGATGTAGTCATGTTCGTCGAGAATGCGGCGCAGCTCGCGTATGACACCCGAGCGACGCTCAAAAACTTCGCGCGGTGTCAGTTCATCTTCCTCACGATCTAGTTTCAAACTCCCGGCGATTAGATCCGCATAACGCTGACGCTGGCGAATTTCCGGATCGTGTATGCCGTGCATCTTGTCGGGAAGCGGCAGCAGCGCCTTCGCCAGGAACTGCAACTTCTGCACGTGAATTGAAAGCTCGCCGGTTTTTGTGATGAACAAATAACCTTCGACACCGATGAAGTCGCCGTGGTCCAGCAGATTGAACAGCTCCCAACCATCGACCTCGCCACCGCCGGCGGCGTTGCTAACGCCTTGCACGTCCGCGCGCTTCACGTAAATCTGTAAACGCGTGACGCCGTCGGACAGATGCACAAACGCAGCCTTGCCCATCACGCGCGGCGGCGAAGCAATGCGCCCGGCAAGGCGCACGATGATCTTATTCAATTGCTGATTAGCGAGTTCGATTGCTTCCGTTGCCGGACGTTCGCCTTCACGCGCTTGTGGCTCAAGCGCGCGATACTTTTCAACCAGGGTTGTGATCGTGTCTTCGCCGTGCGCGTCCACTACGTGGCTGCGTTCGAACTTGTTCGGGTAAACGTTGCCGACGAGTTGGCGCAGCGCCTCGAGATGCTCCTGGCGCGCTCGCGTTTGATCGTTCTCTTCGATGAATGGGACAGACATGGTAAGCATCGTAAATGGTAAATGGTAAATGGTAAATAGAGCGGGCGATGTTCCATAGGTGAGTAGCTGCCTATGAGAAGCGGCTCCGTCGCTTTAGCGCAACCAAGCGCCGCATGCTAGATTGTTGCTTATCGATGATCGAAAAGCTTCTGAGCCAGGATGAACTGCTCGGTGTGCGCGAAGCTCTGCGCGCCCGGGGCAAATCGCTCGTTTTCACTAACGGCGTCTTTGACCTGCTGCACGTTGGCCACGTGCGCTATCTGGCCGCGGCGCGGGCGCTCGGCGATGCGCTGGTCGTTGCCATTAATAGCGACCGGACAGTCCGCGAATTGAAAGGCACCGGGCGGCCGGTAGTGAACGAAGAGGAACGGGCCGAGATTCTCGCCGCGCTCCGACAAGTAGACTATGTGACCATCTTCGATGACGTCTCGCCTCGCTCGTTGATAGCGAGACTTCTACCTGACGTGCTTGTTAAAGGTGGCGATTACGGCCTCGACAAAATCCATGGACGCGAAGAAGTGGAAGCGGCCGGCGGTCGCGTTGTCAGTTTGCCTTTCGTTGCCGGCGCGTCGACGAGCACGATCATTGAGCGAATTAAGCGGGCCGTAAGCAGTAAGCGGTGGGCAGAGTCGGGCGCTGAAAGCGCGAAAGACGGGTAGCCAGGGGCAAGCGCACGCGTGCCGCCCCTGGATCGTCGAGTGCAAGCGTCCTCGCCCTGTAGGGACGACAGGCAGAAGAGTATGCGCGGAATCTGCGTGCAGCTTCAGCGCGCGGTGGGCTGTGGGAGCGTACCAGGGGCGTCGCGCTGCGCGCTTGCCCCTGGCAACCTTCTTCCGCGCCTGCGGCGCCTCTTGAAACTCCGCACCTGCGACGTCTTAAATAATGAGTGGTACGATTCAGACAACTAACCCATTACAAAGTGCCTTACGGCGCATCACTGAAACGCCGGAGTTCAAACGCGTCGTTGCCGAGATCAATCGCGGCGTGCGAGTAGTCTCAACAAGCGGGCTAGTGGCCGGCTCCGCGCGCGCTCTGGTTCTCGCTGCGCTGCAGCGCGAAACCAGAAAACGTTTTGCGATCGTCACGCAGTCAAACCGCGACCTCGAACCCTGGGAAGGCGACTTGCGCTTCTGGTATTGCGCGTTTGCCGGGAAAAAGAATTGTGAAAACGAAGTACTTACTCTGCCGGCGTCCGAGAGTGATCCTTACGCCGGCTCCTCGCCGCACCCCGACACTCTCGAACGCCGGGCGCTGACGCTATGGCGATTGACGCGTCACTCACAGGATTTCGTTTTGCTCACCGCTCGCGCCTTAGCGCGGCGGACGGTGTCGCCGGATGAGATCACGAGCGCCGGAGCTTTGCTGGCCAGGAGTGATAGTCAGTCGCCGGAAGATCTCGTGGACCGACTAGTCGCGGCGGGTTACGTGCGCGAGGATCCGGTGGGGGCGGTGGGGGAGTTTTCAATGCGGGGCGGCATTCTCGATGTTTGGTCGCCGGGGCAGGAAAAACCTGCGCGCATCGAATTCTTCGGCGACGAGGTCGACTCAATTCGTGGCTTCGATCCGGAGACGCAACTTTCCACCAGCCAATTGAGCGCGATAGAGATCGTGCCCATGCGCGAAATGGTAGTTCGCAGTCAGGATTTCAGCGAATGGGCCAACGCCGCTCGCCGGTGCTGGAGCGACGAGCGTTATGCGCGCGCGCTGCGCGATCGCACCGTGTTTGCGGATGAAGGAGAAAGCTTCGCGGGGTGGGAATGGCTGCTGCCGATCGTCCGCGAAAGAAGTGGCAGCGTGTTTGATTATCTGAAGGACGCGGTGCTCGTTATCGATGAACCATCGGCAGTCGATTCATATCTTGGCGAAGTTTACCAAACGCTCGCCGATCGCTACGCCGAGACCGATGCAGTTGACGACATTGCTGTTACTCCTGAAGAGCTTTACCTGTCTCCGGAAGAGTTGAAGGCGAAACTGGATCAGAGACAACGGATCGAACTCCGCGTGCTGGGGCGCGCGGCTGCTGAGCTCGACCAAGCAGTTGCTTTGGATGCCGAGGCGCCGAAAGTTCAACTCGGTCGCGCTCGCCGCGCGCGCACGCCTCTGTTTCTTTTTCCCGTGGTCGGGCCCGCGCCCGAAGTCGAATGGAAAACACAATCTGCGCGGAAGTATCACGGCCGACTTGCCGACCTCGCCGCGGATTTGGTTAGCGCCCGCGAAAACGGCACGACAACGCTCTTTGTAGTGCCGAGCGCCGGAGTCGCGGCACGAGTTGCCGAGATTCTTGCCGAGTATGAAATCGACGCGCAGCTTTCGTTGGTAGAGGAAACCGCCGCGGCCGCTGAATCGTTGGGCGCGGCTCAGACGATTGTAACTGTCGGTCGACTCAGCAGTGGGTTTGAGCTGCCGGGGGCGGGGCTCTTGACGCATGTTGAAGCTGATTTGTTTGACGAGGCGGGCGCGCAAGCACTCGAGCGTCGCACGCCGGGAGCGGAAGGCAAAAGGCAAAAGGAAAAAGGCAAAAGAGCAAAATCCAGAACAGCAGCTTTTCTTTCCGACTTTCGTGATCTCAAAGCCGGCGACTTCGTGGTGCACGTAGATCACGGCATCGGCCGTTTTGGCGGCCTGCAAACGCTCGATCTCGGCACGCGCAGCAGCGAGTTTATGCTGCTCTTGTACGCCGAGGACGCAAAGCTCTACGTGCCCGTCGAGCGGCTTGATCTGGTGCAGCGTTATTCGAGCGCGGAAGGCCATCAGCCAACACTCGATCGCCTGGGCGGCCTCGGCTGGCAGAAGACGAAAGCGAAAGCGAAGCGCGCAATGCGCGACATGGCCGACGAGCTTTTGCGTTTGTACGCCGAGCGCAAGCTGGTGGGCGGTTATGCTTTCGCCGCCGATACGCCCTGGCAGCGCGAGTTTGAAGATGGCTTTGAATACGTCTTAACCCCCGATCAGGAAACGGCGATTGAAGATGTAAAGCAAGATATGGAACAACCGACACCGATGGACCGCCTGCTTTGCGGCGACGTCGGTTACGGCAAGACCGAGGTCGCAATGCGCGCTGCATTCAAAGCCGTGATGGAAGGGAAGCAGGCGGCCGTGTTGACGCCAACGACGGTGCTCGCTTACCAGCACTACGACACTTTTCGCAGCCGTTTCGCGCCGTTTCCGGTGAAGGTTGAATTGCTATCGCGGTTCCGTTCCGCGAAGGAACAGAAGGAGGTCGCCAAGCGCGTCGAGTCGGGCGACGTGGACGTGGTTATTGGAACACACCGGCTGCTGTCGAAAGATGTTCGCTTCAAGGAGCTGGGCATCGTTGTGGTTGACGAGGAGCAGCGTTTTGGTGTGGCCCACAAAGAAAGATTGAAACACTTGAAGAAACGCGTCGATGTTTTGACGCTTTCCGCGACGCCGATTCCGCGCACGCTCAACATGTCGCTGAGCGGACTGCGCGACATGTCTCTGATCGAAACGCCGCCGCGCGATCGACTCGCTATTCAAACTCAGGTAGTGCAGTTTTCTGAAAACGTAATCAAGTCGGCGATTGAACTCGAGCTCGCTCGCGGCGGGCAAGTGTTCTTCATACACAATCGTGTGGAGACGATCGAGACGATTGCCGCCCTCGTTCAGCGCCTGGTGCCGCAGGCGCGTTTGGTAGTTGGCCACGGGCAGATGAACGAAAAAGAGATGGAGCGGGTGATGCTCGACTTCATTGAGTTTAAGTATGACGTCCTGGTTGCCACCACGATCATTGAGAATGGGATAGACATCCCCCGCGCCAACACAATCATCATAAACCGCGCCGATCAATATGGTCTTTCTCAACTTTATCAACTGCGGGGACGTGTTGGCCGTTCAAACCGGCGGGCTTACGCCTATCTTTTGATTCCCGGCGAGCAGGAGCTTTCGCCAATAGCCAGGCGCCGTTTGGCGGCGATTCGGGAGTTTTCAGACCTGGGCGCGGGATTTCGCATCGCTGCTCTCGATCTTGAACTGCGCGGCGCGGGGAATCTACTGGGCGGCCAGCAGTCGGGCCACATGGATGCGCTGGGGTTCGACCTTTACACACAGATGCTCGAGCGCACGGTGGCGGAGTTGCGCGGCGAAGCGGTGGAAGATGAAACGAGCGTATCGATTAATCTGGGTGTCGACGTGGCCATACCGGACGAATATATCAACGATATGGGCCAGCGACTGCGAACTTACAAACGCGTTTCCTCGGCCCGCGACGAAGAGACGCTTGCCGGTATTCACAATGAAACCCGCGACCGCTACGGACGGCTTCCGGAGTCAGTCGAACAACTTTTTGGTTATGCGCTCCTGCGACGGCTGGCGGAGGACCTGGGGGTGCTCTCAATAGATAAGACTACCGACGGCGCGGCTCTCAAGTTTAGCGAAAAGGCGCGCATATCGACTGAGAAACTGGCCGCATTTGTTAACGCCCGAGAGGGCAGAGTGTTCACTCCAACCGGCGTATTAAAGCTGAGTCTTAGCGACGACGAGCAGGACAACGTGCTGGACATGGTCCGTGGTGTGTTACAGGAAATTAGTGATTAGCCAGTTGTCCGTGGTCCGTAGCCCTTGATTAGCCGTCACCGGCTGGGTGGCCTGTAGCTTGGCGGTTCTGCTGGTTTGTTATTAACAAGGTCTTTATGCTCAAATCTACCGCGCATCCAGAGTTAACCAATACGGACAACTGACCACTGACATTCTTTAGGAGCAGTATTGTGAAATCTAAATTCATATCGCTCGCAATAGCGAGCATCTTTGTATTCGCGATTTTGGCTTTGGTTCCTTCGTCAACCCTGGCGCAAGAGGGAGAGCTTCAGGTCGTTGACGAGGTTATCGCGCAGATAAACGACGATGTGATCACGCTCTCGATGCTGAAGCGGGAATCCAAAGAACGCATCGAGACGCTGAGGCAGTCGGGCATGTCTGAGCAGGAAGCCACCACGGAGGTCGCCAAGCGCCAGCCAGAATTGATTGCCACGCTCGTTAACGAGGCGCTCCTCTTGCAAAAAGGCAAGGAGCTGGATCTATCTAACGACGTCGAGGCGGAAGTTAACCGGCGCATGCTGGAGGTGGCCAAAGAGC